>JAKAZC010000021.1 GCA_021826655.1 Actinomycetes bacterium
CGACCGGGACGCCGCGGTGCGCCAGCTCGTCGGCGATGTCGCGCGGCAGCGCCTCCAGCCCCGGGGTCCACACCCCGACCCACGTGACCGAGGGGGACCTCCGACGCCCGCCACCGAAACTCCCCAGCCCGTCCGTCCGCACCTCGACCCCGGCCAGCCCGAGGGCACGCAACGCCGTGCCCCACGCCCTGCCGAGCCAGTCGAACGCCTCGGCGACGTCCGCGACCCACAGGGCGTCTCCCACCGGAACCCAGACGTCGATCCACAACGGGTCGTCGGGCGTCACCAGGACCGCTCCCCCGCCGGACCGTCGCCGCACCACCTCGAGGCCACCGACCCGCGGACCCACCACTCCGGATCGCTGCGTGGAGCCGAGCACCACCGCCGTGCGGGTAGGTCGGCACCGCGCCACCGCCCGGGTCCCCGGGTCGCCACCGACGGACGGCCAGGAGCCGTGGAGTCCACCGGGCGTGCCGACACGTTCCTCGAACCGCCACCGTGCCGACACCCGTCCAGTCTGGCACCGGTGGGCCGTGGGGCGGTCCGGAGCGATCCCCCGACGACCCCGGCTCAGGCGCTCAACTTCCGACGTCGAACCACGTCGGGGCCGAGGTAGTCGGCCCAGTCCTCGCTGGTGCTGCCGCACAGGGCCAACAACTGGACCCGGTGACGAGGCGCGGCCGGAGTGGAACGCAGCACCATGCCCGCCTCGTGGGGCAGTCGGTCCTCCTTGCGGGTGTTGCAGGGTCGACAGGCGGCCACGACGTTCTCCCAGGTGTGGGGCCCTCCCTTGCTCCGAGGGATGACATGGTCGAGGTTCTCCGCCGACGCGCCGCAGTACTGGCATCGCCCCCCGTCACGCGCGAACACGGTGCGACGATTGACCGCCACCCGGTAGTTGTAGGGAACCTTGACGTACCGCACGAGGCGGACGACCGAAGGCTCGGGCACGCTCACCCGCTCCGCCCGGAAGACCCGTTCCGTGGCGTGGATCAACTCGGCCTTGGTGGCGAGGACGAGGAGCACGGCCCGACGCGATGACACGATCCCGAGCGGCTCGAACGTGGCATTCAGGACGAGGGCCCGACGCGTGGGGGACATCGGCGAACGGACAGGGGTGGGTCCGCACGCGGCGGACGGGACAGGGGCCGACCCCGCACCTCCCGGCCCAGCCGCACGATCCATCGGCCCGGCGCTACCCGCGTCCGCCCCGGCGCGGGCCCGACGTGGCCGACCGACGGCCCGACGTGGCCGACAGGGCACGGCACCATTCGAGGAAGGACACGACGTCCGTCCGGTCCGGGGTGGCGTCGGGTCGACCGTACGCGGTGACCATCCGGAACCCCCAGAGCCGCGGGCCCGGGATCGGCAGGTGCGGAGGCGAACGCCACCACAGACGCGGGGCCATGCGCCGGAGCTCGCCCAGCGCGGTCCACCACAGGTCCGGGCGCATCAGTACGGCCGATACCAGGACGAAGCCATCGCGGCGCATCGACCGGGTCGTCGGATCCGTCGGTGTCGGTTCCTCCCCCGGACCCGGTCCGGCCCGGGGCACCTCGGGCGCGGGTGGGCCGGTCGCAGGGACGGGGGGCGAGGTGCTCATCGCCCACCATCCTCCACCACGCCGGCGGCCGCAGCCACGCCGGCACGGCGACGCGCCACGGCGGCTGCGCCGACCAGGGGGCCGTCCGCCCGCAGCCCGCCGGGGAGGATCCGGGTGGGTCGGGCGTACTCGAGACCGCATCGCCGTCCGATCTCCGCCTGGGCGGCCTCGAAGAACTCGTCCCCGAAGCCGAGGGCCACCGATCCGGCCACGACGGCGAGCTGCAGGTCGAGCAGGTTGGCCACCGATGCCACGGCCCGGCCCACCAGTGTCCCGCACCGACGACGTACCGCCGTGTCGGCGTCCGCGGCCGGGCGGCCGGTGGCGGCGGCGATCGCGGTGCCCGAGATCTCCGCCTCGAGGCATCCACGCCCCCCGCACGCGCACGGACGGCCGTCGGGCTCCACCACCACGTGTCCGATGTGGCCGGCGTTCCCGCCCGAACCGTCGAGCAGGCGCCCGTCGAGCACCACCCCACCGCCGACCCCGGTGGAAACCACGAGGGCCAGGTAGTTCGCCACGCCCTGTGCCGCACCCGTCCATCCCTCGCCCAGGGCGAGGGCCTTGGCATCGTTGTCCACCGTCACCTCGACCCCCACCAGATCGGCCAGTCGGGCGCGGAGGGGGAACCGGCGCCACCCCGGGATGTTGAGGGGCGACACGGTCTCGCCCCCGGGGGCCATGGGGCCGCCGCATCCGACGCCACAGGACGTCGGGGCCCATGACGAGGTGGTGAGTACATCGACCACGGTGCGACGGAGTGAGCCGAAGATCACCTCCGGGTCGGCCGACACCGGGGTGGAGGTCCGCGCCCGTGAGTGGATCCGACCATCGGCGTCGACGACCCCGACCTCACACTTGGTGCCCCCGATGTCGACCGCCAGCAGGAAGGGACCCGAAGGGTCCCGCGCGGGACGCCGGCTCGCCGGCATCGAGGTCACCGTGCCACACCGAAGCAGGCCGCCCGCCACCGTAGGGCCGGCACCGCCTGCGGGTGAGTCAGTCGTCGCGGTGGAAGCGCCCACGGATCCAGTCACGGGGGTCGTGGACCGGATTGTTGATGCTGCGGGTGTGGAGCGACCGCGAGATGTCGTCGATACCGGCCTTGCCCATGCGCCGGGCGTTGTTGGCGAAGACAACACCGGACAAGAACATCACGACCACGCCGACGAACCCGAGGGCGAGGGATGTGGCAAAGGTGAAGAACATGAACACGAGGGCAGCTACGAAGACGAGGGCGGACCAGATGCAGTAGCGCCCGGCGTGGCGGTAGACGGTCTCGGACCGCACACGCTCGGCGAAGTCGGGATCCTCCTGGTACAGCGACTGCTCCAGCTCGTGCAGTATCCGTTGTTCGTGCTCAGAGAGCGGCACTGTCTCGTCCCCTCCACCTGTTCTCGACTTCGGCCGTCACCACCGACTCCATCCTCGCGCACGTGACCTCCGGGCGCACGGCGCCCCGGTGCTCCTCGAACCAGACGGATCCAGACGGAACGGTCACCTCCAGCATGTTACAGGTTGCCGGCCCGTAACCCCCTGAACTCGGGCGGATCGGTCCCGTCGTCAGGTTGGGGCTCCCGCGGGGCCGTCGGCCCCCACTGGGCCTCACCCCGGACGCGCACCCGCAGACCTTCGGAAGAGACGAGCGAGGCCGGGCCGACCGCCCCGCCACCGTAACGGGCCCGGATCGCGTCCACGGCGTCGGTCACCGAGCCCCACGACTCCTGCAGACGTGCCGCTTCCACGGCCGCATCCGCTCGCCCGTCCGCCGGATCCGGCCCCGTCCGATCCCGCACGTCGGCACCGCCGTCGGGTCCGACCACCCTGTCCCGATCGTCGCGCGTGCCGGGGGTGCCGAGGTCGAGGCGTAGCTGCGTCCCGCCACCGGGATCCGACAGACCGGACAGGCTCACCCCGAGAAGGCGGACCCCTTTGGCCTCGTCGACTCCATCGAGCAGAGCTGCGGCCACGGCGGCGATGGCGGGGGCGGCATCGACGGGGCCGTCCAGCGTGTGGGCCCGGGTCGTCTGGGAGAAGTCGCCGAAGCGCAGTTTGACGGTGACGGTCCGGGCCGCACGTCCGGACCGGCGGAGAGCGGTGGCCGAGGCGTCGACCATCCCGTTGAGCCGCTGGTGGAGGTCCTCTCGGTCCCAGACGTCGACCGCGAAGGTCTCCTCGTGGCCCACGGACTTCGCGTCCTGTTCCGGCACGACAGGTCGGTCGTCGATCCCCCGGGCCAGCTCCGCCAGGTGCGTGCCGGTTGCGGTGCCGAGGTACCGCGCCAAGGAGTCGGGGGGCACGTCCGCCAGTTCGCCGACGGTGTGCACGCCGAGCGCCAGGAGACGCCGTTCGGTCACCGGACCGACCCCCCAGAGGGCCCGGACCGGCAGCGGGTGGAGGAAGGCGAGCTCGTCCTCGGCCCGCACCTCGACCACACCGGGACCGGGCTCGATCCCCGACCGGGAGGCACGGGGCTTCGCCACCTTCGAGGCCAGCTTCGCCATCAGTTTCGAGCGGCCCACTCCGACCGAGCACGGCAGTGACATCTCGCGGTGCACCCTGTCCCGGATGGCCACCCCGATGTCGGTTCCGTCGCCGAACAGGTGGACGCCACCGGTCATGTCGAGGAAGGCCTCGTCGAGCGAGATGCCTTCGACGAGCGGGGTGAACGACCCGAGGATCCCATGGAGACGTCGGCTCTCCTCGGAGTATCGGTGGAACCGGCCGTCGAGGAAGACGGCGTCCGGGCAGAGCCGTCGGGCCATCGACGAGGCCATGGCCGAGTGCACGCCGAACCTACGGGCCTCGTAGGTGCACGCGGCCACCACACCCCTCGTCCCGCTCCCACCGACGATCACCGGCCTGCCGGCCAGGGAGGGGTCGTCCAGAACCTCGACCGAAGCGAAGAACGAGTCCATGTCCACGTGGAGGATCACCCGTGCGCCGGACGGGGCGCCAGGGTCGGACGGGTCCGAGGGCCTCACCCTCCGAGGCGCAGTCTCCGGAAGCCCTCGGCGCACCGGACCCCGGCGGAACGGCCGGCATCCTCGGCCGCCAGCCGCATCGCGGTGACCGCCCACGCACCGCCGTCGGGGAACTGGCTCCGGTGACAGCCGACGGCAGCGCCCTTGGTGTCAACCGTGTCGCTGATGTCGACCCAGACGTCGGGTTCGAGGGTTCCCGACAGCAGCACGGTCGACACCTGGTGTGCAGGACCCGCGTCGGGGAAGTAACGGGGCATGGCGGCGGCCGGTGACACGGCGTCCAACACGGCGAACCCTGCGATGCGGTGATCCCGGTGGTTGAAGTAGTCCTGGCCGAAGAACACGGCGGTCGGGTCGGGACACAGGACCACGTCGGGTCGTAGGCGACGCACCGAAGCCACGAGGGACTCGCGGAACCACGCACCGTCGTCGAGTTCGCCGTCGGGAATGCCCATGAACGTCTGTCCGGACACACCGATCACCGCCCCGGCGGCCGCTGCCTCCTCGGCCCGCAACGCGACGAGCTCCTCGAGCTCGACCGTCGGGTCGGCGGTACCCTTGCCGCCGTCGGTGCAGATCAAGGTGTGGACCTCGCACCCGGCTGCGGACCATGCGGCCAGAGTGCCCCCGCAGGAAACGTCCGGGTCGTCGGGGTGGGCGTAGACGGCGAGGGCAAGGCGCGGGACCTCCCTCATCAGGACGGCCACCGCTCAGGCCTCGGGCCGCTTCGGCGCGGTCGTCTTGGTCAGGAGGCCCACCTCACGCCGGAAGTCGTCGACTCCCTCGAACCCCTTGTAGACACTGGCGAACCGGAGATAGGCCACCTCGTCAACGACCCGCAGGTGCTCGAGCACGGCCAACCCGACCTGCTCCGACGTGGGCAGGGATCCTTCGTCACGGAGCTCCTCCTCCACCTCGCGGGCGACGACGTCGAGTTGCTCCTCGGTGACCGGCCGGTTCTTGGTGGCGGCCCGCAGACCGTCGACGAGCTTGCCCCGATCGAAGGGTTGGCGCATCCCGGACCGCTTCACCACGAGCAAGGGGATCTCGTCGATCCGCTCGAAGGTCGTGTAGCGGTGCCCGCACTCCGAACACGCGCGACGGCGCCGGATGGCGGCGCCGTCCTCGGCCACCCTCGAATCCACGACCCGATCGTCGTCGGCCAGACACCAGGGACAACGCACGGACACGAGGCTAGTGCCCCACAGGTTCCCCCTACAGTGCCCCCGCTGCACGGATCCACTCGGCCTGTTCAGGGAAGGGCGAGCTGCTCGCCGGGCACGACGGTGTCGGTGCCCAGCTCGGCGGCCAGTCTCGACACGATGGGCCTCGGGTCCCCGGTCGGGTCGACGCGCTCGGCGATCGACCAGAGCGTGTCACCGGAGCGGACCACGTAGGTCGCAGGGTGACCGGTGGCCGCAGAGGCGGACCCGGTGGTGTGGGAGGTACCACCGAATCCGCCCAGCGGAAGAGCGAGGAGGGCCAACGCCAGGCCCATCATCGCGAGGAGGGTGCGCCTGCGGCGCACCTCGAGGGGGAGCCGGCCATGCGACGGTCGGACCCGGGCAGCGTCCGCCGTATCCACCTGCTCCAACCGGGGCCGCAGCCGAGGGGTCCGGCATGCCGGCTCCAGGACCAGCCGGAGCTCGGGCCGGGACGTGCGGTACGTCCCGTCGTCGAATCGCTCCGGCAGGGGTGCCGTGAGAAGTGCCGTCATCGCGAGTTCCCTCCTGTCGTCGCAGTCGACCCCGTTCTACGCAGAGGGTGTGACACCGCAGCGGCACGGACCGCTCGGTGGACAGGCACCCACCCCTCGACCGCACGGAGCCCGTGCGACGGATCGGCGACCTCCCCAGGGGGACGGTGGATCGAACAGACGTTCGTCATACGCACATCCCACCACGAACACCTGTTCGTTGTCAACCGAGTTTTCGAACAGATGTTTGCCTCCGGGTTCGTCACGGGCTAGGTTCATGCAAACAGACGTTCGCATCGGGGTGTAGCGCCAGGGAGTGGCGACGGGGCGAACCGGACAGCGGAGGGACGCATGGCCCAGGTACTGAGCACGAAGCGGAAGCAGATCCTCGATTGCATCTCCGAGTCGGTCCTCGACCGCGGCTACCCGCCGTCCGTGCGGGAGATCGGCGAGGCGGTCGGATTGACCTCCTCGTCCACAGTGCACGCCCACCTCGCCGTGCTCCAGCGTGAGGGCTACCTTCGCCGTGACCCGACCAAGCCGAGGGCCATGGAGGTCTGCTACGACCCGTCATCCAAGGTGATCATGGACGCCCGTCCGATCCGCCACGTACCGTTGGTAGGCGACGTGGCGGCGGGCACCTGCGGATTTGCCCAGGAGAACATCGAGGAGCTGTATCCGCTGCCCGAGGACTTCACCGGCACCGGCACGCTCTTCATGCTGCGGGTGAAGGGCGACTCGATGATCGACGCCGGCATCGTCGAAGGGGACTTCGTGGTGGTACGCCAGCAGCCCGACGCCGAGCAGGGTGACATCGTGGTGGCGGGCATTCCGGACGGGGAGGCCACGGTCAAGGCCTTCTCGACCCGGAACGGCTCGGTCGTGCTCACACCCGCCAATCCTCGACTGGGGCCGATGGTGTTCGATCCAGCCGAGGTGACCGTCTTCGGCAAGGTCGTCACCGTCCTTCGCCGCCTCTGAGCTCCACCGTGCCTGAACCGTCGGATACGCCCCCGGGGCGATCCGGGAGGCCTCGAGGGGCGTGTCCGGCGCCGACGCCCGGGTTCGCGCCGGCGATTGTCCCTGCCGACGCACGGTTCCGTGCCGGTGCCGGCGAGCGGACCGGCCTGATCGGCAGCCCCGGTCAGGCCGGTGGCGTGGCCGCGCCGATCGAACTCATGTCCGGGTACCGGCTGCCGGCTGTACCGCCGACAGGGAAGACCTCGTCGATCGTCGACAGTTCGCCGGCGTCGAGCACCACCTGGGCGGCCGCCACGTTCTCCTCCACGTAGTACCGCCGCTTGGTCCCGGGGATGGGCACCACGTCCTCGCCCCGGGCGAGCACCCAGGCAAGGGCCAGTTGCCCGGGTGTGCACCCCTTGGCGGCGGCCAGCTCCCGCACGGTGTCGACCAATGCGACGTTCCGGACGAAGTTATCCCCGGTGAACCTCGGGAGGAACCGGCGGAAGTCCTCCTCGGGGAGGTCCTCCGGAGAAGTGATCTGTCCCGTCAGGAATCCCCGCCCGAGCGGGCTGTAGGCCACGATGCCGATCCCCAGCTCACGTGCGGTGGGCACCACGTCGCGCTCGATGTCCCGGCTCCAGAGCGACCACTCGCTCTGGAGCGCGGCGATCGGGTGGACTGCGCAGGCGCGGCGCAACGTGTCAGGTGCCGCTTCCGACAGCCCCAGAAACCGGACCTTGCCTTCCGTGACCAGTTCGGCCATCGCGCCGACCGTCTCCTCGATGGGGACACCGGCGTCACTCCGGTGCTGATAGTAGAGGTCGATGTGGTCGACGCCGAGCCGGCCGAGGGACGCGTCGCATGCCTGGCGCACGTACGCGGCGTCACCTCGGATCGAGCGGACGGTGAGGTCGTCGGTCCGCACGATCCCGAACTTGGTGGCGAGGACCACCTGGTCCCGTCGCCCTGCGATGGCCCGCCCGACGAGTTCCTCGTTCAGATAGGGGCCGTACATGTCGGCCGTGTCGAGCAGCGTGACGCCGAGATCCAGTGCCCGGTGGATGGTGGCGACGGACTCGGCCTCGTCGCCTGGACCGTAGAACTCGCTCATTCCCATGCAGCCCAGACCCTGTGACGAGACGACGAGTCCGGAGGTGCCGAGGGCGCGTGTGGTGAGGGTCATGCATCGACCCTACCCATCCCGTGCGTCCCCGCACGCGGGCGCGCCTCCTCTACCCCTCGGCGGGCTCGGCGGGCTCGGCGCGCAGCACCGTGTCGAGCACGGAGGAGACCCGGGCCAGCTCGGCGGCGCTCACGCGCTCGCCCGGCGTATGGGAGAGCAGCGGGTCGCCGGGGCCGAAGTTGGCCGCCGGCACCCCCCGCTCGGCAAAGAAGGCCACGTCCGTCCAGCCCACCTTGGCCCGCGGGGGCACGCCGGAGGCAGCCACCAGTGCGGCGAGCACCGGGTCGTCCAGTGACGGCGGCGCACCGGCGGCGGCCGCGACCAGCTCCCAGTGGTCACCGGGCTCGAGGTGCGGGGCGAGCAGCTCCCGGACGGTGGACTCGGCCTGGGCGATCGTGCGATCGGGTGCGAACCGGTGGTTCACCACCACGGTGGCCCGGTCCGGGACGACGTTGCCGGCCACCCCGCCCTCGACCGACACGACCTGGAGCTGCTCGGCGTACTCGCAGCCGTCGATGACCGGTCGGCGGCCCACGTGCCCGTCGATGGCCGTCAGGACGCCGGCCAGCCGGTGGATGGCATTCCGGCCGGCGTGGGGGCGGGCGGTGTGCGCCCGCAGTCCGGTGAGGGTGACCCGCAGGCGCATCGTCCCCTGGCAGCCCGCCTCGACCACCCCGTCGGTCGGCTCGCCGAGCAGCGCGACGTCCGCAGCCACCAGGTCCGGTCGCACGTCCCACAGTCGGAGCAGCCCGTTGTGCTCCCGAGCCACTTCTTCGCCGCTGTAGAAGCACCAGGTGAGATCCATGGGCGGGGCGTCGAGCACGCCCGCCAGGTGCAGGAAGACGGCGAGGCCGCCCTTCATGTCCGTGCTCCCGACGCCGTGGAGCGTCCCGTCCTCCACCCGCGGTATGTCGTTCCCCTCCGCCGCCGGGACCGTGTCGAGGTGTCCGGCGAGCAGCACCCGTCGGGTCCGGCCGAGGTCGGTCCGGGCCACGACGTTGTCGTCCACCCGCTCCACCATGAGCCACGGGCACAGTCGGAGTGCGGCCTCGACGGCGTCGGCCATGGGTCCCTCATGGTGGCTGACCGACGGAATGCCCACCAGCGCGGTGGCCATACCGAGGAGGCCGTCGGTGGTCGGTGCGCTCACCGACGCCCCGGCCGGCCCGTTCCCGGACGGCGGGTCCCGGCGGATGTGTCCACCGTTCATCTCGAACGGCCCCGGCTCACATCGACACCCCGTGGGTCCGGAGGATGTCGTTCAGCTGGGCCTTGTCGTGCCGCTGGCCCTCTGTGAGGCGCTTCAGCACCAGCACGCAGGGCAGGTAGAACTCGCCGCCCGGGAAGTCCCGACGACGGCTGGCCTGGACGGCCACCGACCACGGCGGCACGTGGCCCCGGCCGAGCTCGTCACCGGTGTCCGCGTCGATGACCGGGATGGTCGGGTTGAGGATGGTCCCTTCGCCGATCACCGAACCCCGGCCGACCCGGGCCCCCTGGGTGATCATGGCGCGGCTGCCGATCATGACCTCGTCCTCGATGACCACCGGGGCGGCCTGCGCCGGTTCCAGCACCCCGCCGATCCCCACGCCCCCGGACAGGTGCACCTGTTCGCCGATCTGGGCACAGGACCCCACTGTCGCCCACGTGTCGACCATGGTGCCCGCCCCCACCCGCGCACCGATGTTCACGTAGCTGGGCATGCAGATGACGCCGGGCGCCAGGTACGACCCCCACCGTGCCGACGCTCCGGGCACGACGCGGACACCGGCGGCGGCGAACTCGCGCTTCAGCGGGAGCTTGTCGGCGAACTCGAAGGGACCGACCTCGATGGTCTCCATCGCCCGCAGCCGGAAGAGCAGCAGGATGGCGTGCTTCAACCACTGGTGGACCACGACCCGGTCCGTGGTCGGATCGACCTCGGCCACGCGCACCTCGCCCGAGTCGAGGAGGTCGACCGCCTCGGTCACCACGGCCAGCGCCGCCGAGTCGGAGGGGGAGAGGTCGGCGGCGCGTTCCCACAGCGCTTCGATCCGGTCTGCCAGGTCTGCCAGGTCTGCCAGGTCTGCCAGGTCTGCCAGGTCTGCCATGGGGGGAGACGTTACCGCCCGGCACCGGGTCCGCCTCCCCCCGCCGGGTCAGGGTGCGTCGGCCGGTCAGCCGGCGGCGGCGAGCCGCTCGGCGACGAGGCCGAGCCGGTCCATGGGCTGCACGACGGCCACCCGTACGTGACCGCGCCCCAGTTCGCCGTAGAGCTCGCCCGGGCTGACCAGAAGGCCGGCATCGTCGGCCAGGCGGTCGCACAGCGCCCACCCGTCGGCATACGAGTCGGGAACGGGCACCCACAGGTAGAACCCTCCGGCCGGCGGGGCGACGGGAAGCCCTGCTCCGGTGAGTGCGGCGGCCAGGAGCCCGAGCCGCTCGCGGTAGCGGTTCCGCTGGAGTTCGACGTGGGCGTCGTCGTCGAGTGCGACCACCGCACCCGCCTGGACCGGCCCGGGCACCATGAGCCCCGCATGACGTCGGATGTCGAGGAGGTACCCCACCAGGTCTTCGTCGCCGGCGTAGAACCCTGCGCGCACTCCTGCCAGGTTCGACCGCTTGGAGAGCGAGTGGACGGCCACGACACCTTCGGTGCCGGACTGCAGGACGCTGCGGGCCGGGCCGTCCCACGTGAACTCGGCGTAGCACTCGTCGCTGAACACCGGCACCCCACGGGTACGGCCCCAGTCCGCCGAGCGGTCGAGGTCGGTCAGCAGCCCGGTGGGGTTGGACGGCGAGTTGACCCACAACAGGAGAGCGCGGGCCACGTCGGTCGGATCCACCGCGTCAAGGTCGAGCCCGCCGCCGGGCAGTTCGCGCACCGGCACGGCCCGGGCTCCGGCCAACGTTGCCCCCATGGCGTACGTCGGGTACGCGACCGACGGAAGGAGGACGGTGTCGCGGTCCGGCGAACGCAGTTGCAGGAACTGGGCGGTGGTGGCCACGAACTCCTTGGTCCCGACGCACGCCGCCACCTGTCGGTCGGGGTCGACGTCGGCACCGAAGCGCCGCCGGATCCAGTCGGCGGAGGCCCGGCGGTAGGCGGGCGATCCCGGCGAGGTCGGGTAGCCCCGCTCGGACCCCGACGAGGCCATGGCGGCGAGCACCGCATCCGGTGGAGGGTCGCACGGGGTTCCGATGGAGCAGTCGACCAGACCGCCCCGGTCGGCGAACCGGCCGGCGGCGCGCGACCTGGCCCCGTTCAGCCGCTCGTAGGGATAGGGCGGTGGGATGAAGCCCCGCGGGGACCCGGGATCGGCCGGGATGGCGGTCACGATGCCAGGAACTCCGCGAACCGGGCCTTCCCGGCGTCGTCGAGTACGACCTGGACCCGCGTGGCCGCCTCCCCCGCCTCTTCGCCCACGATCTCCCCTTCGCGGTGGACGGCGGCGAGCACGTCGCCACGGGCCCACGGGATCTCCAGTTCGACCACCCGGTCCCCCACGCGCAGCCGATCGCCGATCGTCACCAGTAGCTCCTCGATGCCGGCACCCGTCCTGGCCGACACCAGCACCGAGCCGGGGTGCGCCGCGAGCAGTCGTCGAGCCTCCTCGCCGGCGTCGTCGTCCCCTCCCCCGAGGGCGTCCGCCTTGTTGACAACCAGCAACTCCGGCATGCCGCCCGCTCCGATCTCGGCCAGCACGGAGTGGACGGCGTCGATCTGGCCCTGCAGATCGGGCGCCGAGCCGTCGACCGCGTGGACGATCAGGTCGGACTCGAGTACGACCTCGAGGGTGGACCGGAACGCTTCTACCACCTGGTGGGGCAGCTTGCGGACGAACCCGACGGTGTCGGTGAGCAGCACGAGCTCACCGCCCGGGAGGTCGAACCTGCGCGTGCGCGGGTCCAGGGTCGAGAAGAGCCGGTCCTCGACGTGCACGTCGGACCCGCACAGACGGTTCAGCAGGGTCGACTTCCCGGCGTTGGTGTAGCCGACCAGCGACACCGTGCGCTGTCTCCCCCGCTGCCGGCCCCGTCGCTGGACCCGCCTGGTCCGGTCGAGCTGGCGCAGGTCCGCCTCGAGTCGGGACATGCGCCGCACCAGCCGTCGCCGGTCCACCTCGAGCTGGGTCTCGCCCGGACCCCTCGTACCGATCCCACCGGCCTGCTGGCTGAGCGAGTGGCCCCTGCCCCGCAGCCGGGGCAGCCGGTATCGGAGCAGGGCGAGCTCCACCTGGGCCCGGCCCTCGGGTGTGCGGGCGTTCTGGGCGAAGATGTCGAGGATGACCGCCGTACGGTCGATGGCCGTTCGACCCAGGATCTTCTCCAGGTTCCGCTGCTGGGCCGGGGACAGGTCGTCGTCGAACACGACGGTGTCCGCGTCGACATCCAGGCACACGGCGAGGAGCTCCTCCGCCTTGCCCTTGCCCAGGTACGTCGCGGCGTCCGGCGTCGCCCGGCGCTGCACGATCCGCCCGGCGACGTCGGCGCCGGCCGTGTCCACCAGGCGTGCGAGCTCGTCCAGGCCGGCCTCGGTGGCCGACTGGCTCCCCATGGGGAACGTCACCCCGACGAGGACGATGCGCTCCCGGACCTCCCGGGAGATGAGGGTGTCGGTGAATGCCGAGTCGGACGGGCTCATCAGGTCGTCGACGCGACCGGTCGGGCGCCGTCGAGCACAGCCACCGGGTCGACCACGATCGATGCCACCCGGTGGACCGGGCCCCGCAGCCGGGCGGTATTGCCTTCGAGGGTGACCTCGAGTGGCCCGCCCGGATTGTGCACCGTGACATGGTCGCCCACCAGACCCCAACTGCGGGCGGCCGCGGCGGCCGCCGCACTGCCGGTGCCGCACGCCTGGGTCTCGCCTGCGCCCCGCTCGAACACGCGCAGCACGAGGCTGTCGGGCACCTCGCCCGACGTGATGAATTCCACGTTGATCCCACCCTCGTAGACGGTCTGGAGGTGGGCCCCGATGCCGGCGACGTCGACGCCGTCCAGCGTGGGGCCGAACATGACGACGTGGGGATTACCCATGTCGACTGTCCGCACCCGGCGGTCGGTGAACTTCTGCCGCTGGTCAGGACCCAGGGACACCTTCCCGAGGTCGACCGAGGCCTCGGCGGCGTGGACCTCGTCACCCTCGGTGTACACGACCGCCTTCACCCCGGCTGCCGTCGCCACGGTGAACGTCGGAGGCGACACCAGCGCGCTCAGGACGGCGGCCTGGGCCAGGCAGCGCATGCCGTTGCCGCTCATCTCGGCTTCCCGGCCGTCGGCGTTCTGCAGGACCATACCGATGTCGGCCAGACCCCCGCCGCCCACGATCTGGATCACCCCGTCGGCGCCCACCCCGAATCGGCGGTCGCACAGCGCGCGGACCAGCTCACCGGGCAGTGGCTCGGACGACCCCGGATCGATCAGGACCAGGAAGTCATTGCCGGCGCCGTGGTGCTTGGTGAACCGGAGCGGGTGTGAGGTGGGTTGCGTGGTGGTTGGTGTGTTGGTCATGGCAGCGACCCACAGTCTCTCACCGGTCCCGGCGGGTGCGTGGGTCCCTCCAGCCGGGCGACGATCGCCGCCACCGGGTCGTCGTCCGGGTCCACCCACTCGATCCTCGGGTCGCGTCGGAACCAGGCCCACTGCCGTCGGGCGAACCGCCGCGTCCGCCGCACCGCCTCGTCCACGGCTTCCGCCAAGGGCACGCCCTGCTCGACATGGGCGAGTAGCTCCCGGTACCCGAGGGCCTGCCGGGCCGTCCGCGACAGGCCCCTGGGACGGGCCGCCAGGGCCCGGACCTCGTCGAGGAGCCCTGAGTCCAGCATCCGGGTGAATCGCACGGCGATCCGACGGTCGGTGTCGGCCGGGTCGTGGCGAACGCCGACCATGGCGACCGAGGTCGGCGGGTAGCGCCCGAGCCCGGGACCGAAGCTGGAGAAGGGCCGCCCCGACCCGAGCGTCACCTCAAGGGCCCGCACCAGGCGACGTTCGTTGCCCGCCTCGGTCCGGGACGCCGCCACCGGGTCGAGTACCAGGAGCCGGTCGCGGAGCCCGGCAACCGCGGCTGCCCGCTCGGGAGTTCCCACGGGTCCACGGGAATCCAGGGCGGACCGCAGCTCGGCGGCGACACCATCGAACCGCCCCGGGAACTCGAGACCGTCGGTGACCGAACGGAGGTAGAGGCCGGTACCTCCGACCAGCATCGTGCGATTGCCCCGGGCGGCGATGCCGGCGACCGCCGCACGTGCCGCCTCCTGGAACCGGGTGACGGTGAACTCCTCGGCTGGATCCACCAGGTCGACGAGGTGGTGGCGGACCTCGGCCCGCACCTCGGGCGACGGTTTGGTGGTGCCGAGGTCCATACCCCGGTAGACGGCCATCGAGTCGACCGACACGAGTTCGACATCGGCGGTCCGTCTCCCGGCGCCCCGATGGCTCACCTCCTGCGCGCCGGGGGCGGTGGGGACGGCCGGAACGGTGGTGGCGCGCTCCATGGCGCGTATCGTGCGCACTACGTCCAATGCGATACGGGACTTACCCGAGGTCGTCACCCCGAGAACGGCGACGTCCACGTCGTCAGCCGGCGGAGACGGGGATGCGCACGCGATGGGACGGCCTGGCCGTTACCTCCACCAGGGCTCCCGTCAGGTGGTGGCGGGCAGCGTCGGTCACCCGCACCGAGGCGTAGGACCCGCCCGCGATCGGTCGACCCGGTTCCGGGACGGCGAAGTGCACAAGTTTGTTCTGACCCGTACGGCCCGTGGTGACCGACGGTTCACGCTTCGACGGACCTTCGACGACGACTTCCTCGACCCGCCCCACCCGTGCACCGTGCTTCACAAGAGCCGAGCGCTCGACGACAGTACGGAGCCGCTCCATACGCTCGGCGGTGACCTCGGCAGGCAGGAACCGGTCGGTCATCGCCGCGGCTCTGGTGCCCGGACGGGGCGAGAAGACGAAGGTGTAGGCACTGTCGAACTGCGCCTCAGCGGCGATCTCGAGCGTGCGTTCGAAATCGCTCTCGGTCTCACCGGGGAAGCCGACGATGAGGTCAGTGGTCACCGCCAGATCGGGGATCCCGACCCGGGCGGCGGACAGCCGGTCGAGGTAGCGCTCGGCGGTATAGCCACGGCGCATGGCCACCAGCACCGAGTCGCTGCCCGACTGAAGTGGGAGGTGGAGGTGGTTGCACACCTCCGGGGTCTCCGCCATGGCGGCGATCACCTCGGGTCGCAGGTCCTTGGGATGAGGGCTGGTGAAGCGGACCCGGCGGATCCCGTCGACGGCGCCGGTGGCCCGCAGGAGATCGCCGAAGAGGGGGCCGCGCTTGGTCAGGTCCCGACCGTACGAGTTCACGTTCTGACCGAGCAGGGTGACCTCGGTCACCCCCCGCCTGGCCAACTCCTCCACCTCTCTGACGACGTCGTCGACGGTCCTCGACACTTCGGGCCCGCGCACTGCCGGAACGACGCAGTACGCACAGCTGTTGTCGCATCCCATCTGGATCGTCACCCATGCCGCATACGGGAGGTCACGCACGGCAGCGAGGGCCGCCGTCTGGTGGTCGGTTGCGGTCGGCTCACCTACCGGAACTGGCACGTCCAGGATCTCCACGATCGGCCCCTCCACCGATGCGCGGCGCAGGAGCGCAGGGGCGGATGACACATTGTGGGTGCCGAAGACCACGTCGACGTGCCCGGCCCGCTCCCGGACCTTCTGCTTGTCCATCTTTTCCAAGCACCCAC
>JAKAZC010000330.1 GCA_021826655.1 Actinomycetes bacterium
ACCGTGATGGCCGGCCGGAGCGTGATCTCGGCCACCCGCATGGGCCGTGTCGACTCCGGCATGAGCGCCTCCGCCCGATCCTCGTAGGCGACCACGTCCAGCCTGGCCCGTGCTGCGGCCGCCAGGAAGGACAGCAGTTGGCACGAAGCGGCGGACAGCACCAGCAGCTGCTCGGGGTTGAGCATCGACGGGTCGCCCCGAAAGGCGTGATCGGCGCTCAGCTGGATGTCTACGCGAGCCGGAGGGGCGCTGCCTCGGTGGCCGCGGTCGTAGGCTTCGTACCCGCCGCCCGTCGTGCCGGCCCAGGAGCAGGTGGCCTGGTAACGGTGCACCCGTTCGTCGCCCATGGATCCTCCTCGTCCGCCGCCGTCGCCGGGTGACCGTGCACCGCTGCCACTGCTTGCTCTCTGCATGCAACGAAAACCTGGCCGTCCGAGCGATCTCCCGGTAACCATCGGGCGTTCCGTGTACTTATAGAAGTTGATGGACGAGGGGGACCCACCGGTCGACCGCGAAGCGGTCTTCCTGGCACTGTTCGACGCGTACTACGCGAAGATACTGGCCTACGCCACCCGGCGGCTCGGCCCGTCTGCCGCCGAGGAGGCGGTTGCCGACACCTTCGTGGCCGCATGGACCGGGCTGGACGAGGTTCCCGAGGACCCACTGCTCTGGCTGTACGGCCTGGCCCGGGGGGCCGTCGCCAACCACCGGCGCCGGATGCTGCGCGCCGCACGCCTGGACGCGCGGGCCCGGGTGGCGTGGAGCGACGCACCCGGTGACGACCCTGCTGACGTGGTGGTGTGGGAGGACACGTTCGTGGCCGCCATCTCCCAGCTGGGAGAATCGGACCGGGAGGTGCTCCGACTGGTCGCCTGGGAGGGGCTGACGTCGGCGGAGGCGGCGGCCGTCATGGGGTGCTCGGCCATCGCCTTCAAGGTCCGGGTGCATCGCGCCCGCCAGCGCCTCCGCCGGTACCTCCGGGTGGACGTCGGGCCGACGGTCCGGCGCCTGGACCAGCGCCCGGTCGGCTCCACGCCTCGCGAGGTCGGGGCCGCCGACGAGCAGCCGCACCGGACACGCACAGAGCCGCCCAGCTGGCCGCCGGTGATGCATCCGTGCTGAACCGCTGGTCCGCGGATGCCCTCGACCGGGAGCTGGCCCGCCACAACCCGATCGCCGAGGGGGAGTTGGGGGAGGCAGCCCACTCGCCGCCGGCCACCGCCCTGCTGCGGCGCATCTTCGACCTGGCCGACGACGAGATCAGTACCCGTGCGGAGCTCACGGCCGGTGGGACGGTTCCCGGCGGCGACCAAGTCGGTGCCGGCGGCGGCCAGCCGCGGTGGAGCGGGCGCCACGTGCGACGCGCGGCCGTTGCGCTGGCGCTCCTCGCAGCCATCGCCGGCACCACCTCGGTCGTAGCCGCGACCGTGGACCGCCCAACCCTGCCCCATCGCGCCACGACCAAGTGGCTGGCGGCGCGCCCCCTGGCCGCCCCCGCCGTGAGCACCCTGGGCTCGCTCCGCAGCAGCCATCCGGCCACGTCGACCACGGGCTGGCAGGTGGTGAGCGACCTGCAACCGGCCGGCTGGAGGCTCGGGACGCCGGGGCCGGGGCCGGGGACCGTCACATGCCCGACCGCAGCGGTCTGCTACGTGACCGCGGACAACGCCGCCGGCTCCTCGGGTCCCTCGGTGCTCGGTGCGCTCTACGTCTCGACCAACGGCGCCACCTCGTGGTCCGCACTGGCCCTGCCGGCCGGCCTGACCTTCACGTCCCAGCTGACCTGCGTGTCCGCCGCCGTCTGCGCAGCAGGCGGCGTTGACCGCGGCGCCACGGTCTTTGCCGAGACGACCGACGGCGGCCACCGTTGGACCGTCACCACCACGGGCAGGACCGGAACCCTGCTCCAGCTGTCGTGCCTCTCGGCGCGTCACTGCGCAGCATTGTCGGTGGCGACATCCGATGTCGCCGCGCTGCGCGGTGGGCGCCGACCGCCGCGCCCCTTGGACGAGCACCTGGCCCTCACGAGCGATGGCGGCGGCACGTGGACGCAGAGGTCGCTCCCCCGCACAGTCGAATTCTCCAGCGTGCGCTGCCCGGCTGCTTCCAGCTGCGTCGCCGTCGGTTTCCCGGCGGGCGCACGGGCGAAGGCCTTGGGCGGCGTCGCCGTGTGGACCGACGACGGTGGCCGGAGGTGGTGGCGGGCGTCACTTCCCGCCGGTGTCGGGTTCAGCCGCCATTCGGATCTCGCCTGTAGCGGTGTCGCAACCTGCATGGCCATCGCCACGACGGTCGTGCAGAGCGCGGCCCGTTGCGTCACGGGGATCACGTCCGATTCCCCCTCCGGGGCGGTGCCGATGGCACGCCAGTGCACGGCGCCGGCAGCAGTTCAGGTTTCCACCGTGGTGACCACGTCCGACGCCGGTGCGAGCTGGCAGCGCAAGCCGCTCCCGTCCTCGGTACCGCATCTCCAGCTGGACACCGTCGCCTGCTCGACACTCCTGACGTGCTGGGTTGCCGGCACGCAGGCGGCTTCGCAAGGCAGCGCGCCCGGGTCCGCGGTGCTCCTCGGCAGCTACAACGGGGGCGCTGCCTGGGCTCCGGCAACGGTCGCCGCGCCCGCCAACGCTCCCCATGGCCGCGACGGTGACGCGCATCTCTCGGTCGGGTCCATCAGCTGCCCGGCAGTGGGCGTGTGCGTGGCCCTCGGCACCGTGGACCAGGGCGCGTCGTTCGCGCCCGTCTACCGCCTGGGCGGGGCGTCATGACCCACGCCTGCCCCCGGTGTTGCGGCCGGGCGGGGGTCCGCACGTCCAAGCACGGCACCCACCGATGACGAGGAGAGATCAATGACCAGCGCGGACACGTCGTGGATGGCGGCGGCAAGCTGCCGGGAGGTCGCGCCGGAGACGTTCTTCCCCGATGACGGCGGCGGGGTCGAGGTGGCCAGGCGCGTCTGCGCCCGCTGTCCAGTCCGCGACGAGTGCCTGGAGTTCGCCCTGAGCCACCACATCGCCCACGGCGTGTGGGGAGGCAAGTCGGAGCGGGCGCGCCAGCGGCTGGCCGCGGCTCGCCGGACTGCGGCCAGGGAACAGGAGGGCGCGGCCATGGGGGCACGGGACGGTGCGCCGGCGGTTGCGGCTGCGGAAGGCACGCGGGCGGCACCGGGACGGAGGATCACGCTCCGGCGCTGACCCCGACCCCCCTCG
>JAKAZC010000331.1 GCA_021826655.1 Actinomycetes bacterium
GCGAACGGCATCGGCGCCGGCGCCGCGACCCGGCTGGCCGGCCTGGGGGCCAAGGTCGTGCTGGCCGACGTCGACGACACGGCCGGCCGGGACCTCGCCGGCAGCCTCGGCGGACTGTACGTGCACTGCGACGTCGCCGAGCTCGCGGACAACCGCGCGGCCGTCGCCGCCGCAATCGCGCATTTCGGCGGGCTCGACCTCGTCCACCTGAACGCGGGGGTGGCCGGGGGCTGCGGCGTCGGCGACGACTTCGACCTCCCCGGGTACCGCCGCGCCATGGGCACCAACGTCGACGGGGTGGTGTTCGGCGTCCACGCCGCGCTGCCGGCGCTGCGCCGGCGCGGCGGCGGGACGATCGTGGTGACCGCCAGCCTCGCCGGGCTCATGCCGGTTCCCCCCGAGCCGCTGTACGGTGCCGGCAAGCACGCAGTCGTCGGCCTGGTCCGATCGCTCGGCCCGACGTTGGCCGAGGAGGGGATCCGGATCAATGCCCTCTGCCCGGGCTTCGCCGATACGGCGCTGGTGGAGGGGATACGGGAATGGGTGGACGCCGTCGGTGCGCCGCTGCTGTCCGTCGCCGACGTCGTCGACGCGTTCATGTCGGTCGTCGAGAGCGACGGGGCGGGCCAATGCTGGTTCGTCCAGCCCGGACGCCCGAGCGAGCCCTTCGCCTTCAGGAACGTCCCGGGGCCCCGCCCGTTCGGATCGTGACCGGCCCGGCGTGCGCGCCGGCAGCCATTGGGGTCGGGCGGCGAACCCGATATTTCGACGTTCCGGGTGCGCGGCCCAGCCCGCCATTCATCCAATTGCACCCTTTCGGATTGGTCCGGTGATCGGTACGCTTTGCCCATGAGCACGATGATCGGTGGACCCGGCTGGTGGTTGGCCAGCGACGGGCGGTGGTACCCGCCCGAGACGCACCCCGACTACCACCGGCGGACCCAGGCAGCGGCACCTGACGAGGCCCCCGCGCCGCTCGCCCAGGCCTCGGCGCCGCTCGAGATGGCGGCCGCCGGGCCCATTCCGCCCGCGTTCGCGCTCCCCAACGGCCTCCTCGATCCGTCGGCGCAGATGGGGCGGACCATCATGGTGGAGCCGGCAAGGTACCTGGGTGGCTTCGCGCCCGAGCCGGAGACTCAGGACTCCTCGTTCCTGCGCTGCACCGAGGCGGGACTGCAGTTCAGGACCCGGCGCGGGGTCGCGTGGGTGCCGTGGCGCGACGTGTCCGGGATGGAGGTGCAGGGGCCGGCCGAGATGAGCCGGCGCTTCAGGGTGAGTCCGCAGCTGGCTCCCAGCCTGTTCGGGTTCGCCGGCCGCAGGGAGGGAACCGCGTACGTGGTCGCCCTGTCCGGGACGAGCGAGATCGTCTTCGAGGTGACTGGCACCACCCCCGACGAGCTCCGCGCGGCGATGCAGCCAGTGCTCGACCGCTTCAGCACGGAGCCGGTACCCGACGCCCCCGGTGCAGTCGAGACCGGGGTCGGGGTCGGGGCCGAAGCCGAAGCCGAAGCCGAAACCGGGGTCGGGGTCGGGGCCGAAGCCGAAGCCGAAACCGAAACCGGAGTCGGGGCCGAGGTCGAGGCGGAGACCGGCATCTGGGCGGTCGGGGACGAGAGGGCGTCCGGCGCCGTGGAGCCCGCGGGGTCCGGCGCGCAGGACGCCGTCGAGCGACTGCTGGCCGGCGCCTCGGCGCAGGGCCTGCTGCTACCGCTGCACGCCGCCGCCGACGGGGACTCCCTTCGCTCCGCTTCCGAGGCCCTCGACGCCGCCCGCTCGGCCGCGGCGGCCGCGGCGGAGGCGGCGGCGGCCGCCGAGCGCGCGGCCGAGACCGTCCGCCGGTTCACGGTCGCTCGCACCACCGAGGCCGAGATCGACCAGCTCCTCGCCCGGTGTAGGGAGTTCGTGCACGGCGCCATCGCCGATGCCGAGCGGCAGGCTCAGGGGATCGTCTCCGCGGCACGCGCCGAGGCGGATGTGATCGTGGCGGACGCCTCCCGCCGGGCCGAGGAGCTGGCGCTGCCCGCGGCCGCGCCGGCGATCGGCGCACCTCCCGTGCTCTCACCGGAGTCGGCGCGCGAGCTGAACTCGACCATCGACGGCTACATAAGGGTCAACAACGAGCTCATGCACGAGCTCCGGCTGCTGTCGGGCACCTTCGGCCAGATGCACGAGGCGGTCGAGCACACCGCCGACCCGAGCCCGGAGCCGAGCTACCCGAACCCGTAACCTCCCGGGCGACCGCGACCTTCCTGTCGGGGCAGGCGGAGCCCGCGAGCCCGTGGGACCGCCGACGACGTCAGAGGCCCAGCAGGGGATCGATCCCGAGGGTGAGCCCGGGGCGGCCGGGGACCTCGCGGACGGCGAGCAGCACTCCCGGCATGAACGAGCGCCGGTCGTAGGAGTCGTGGCGGAGCGTGAGGCTCTGCCCGGTGGTCCCGAAGATCACCTCCTGGTGGGCGACCAGGCCCGGCAGGCGGATGGAATGGACACGGACCCCGCCGGCGACCTCGCCCCCCCGCACGCCCTCCAGCACCACCTGCTTGGTGGGGTCCGCCGGAAGCGGGCCGGAGCCGGCTGCCCGGCGGGCATCCACGATGCGCTCGGCAGTGCGCAGTGCCGTGCCCGAGGGTGCGTCGACCTTCTGATCGTGGTGCAACTCCACGACCTCCACCCCCTTCATGTGGGGGGCCGCGAGCTCGCAGAACCGCATCAGCAGCACCGCGCCGATGGCGAAGTTGGCGGCGATCACCGCGTTGGCACCCGACGCTGCGAACCGTGACGCGGCGTCGGCGAGGTCCTCCTCGGTCAGCCCGGTGGTCCCGACCACGGCATGGATCCCGCTCGCCGCGTACCAGGGAAGATTCTGCCGCGCCGCCGGCGCCGCCGTGAAGTCGACGACCACCTCGGCCCCGGCATCCACCAGCGCATCGACATGGCCCGAGACCTGTATGGGCGGCACCTCGCCACCCAGCACCTGACGGAGGTCGATCCCGGCGGTCTTCGGGTCGACCGCGGCCACCAGGTCGAGGTCCTCGGCTCCGATCACCGCCCGGCACGACTCCTGGCCCATGCGGCCCCCCGCCCCAACCACCGCGACCCGGATCACCCGTGCACCTTAATCCGCCACGTCGCCCGGGCCCGCGGGCACCGGGTGCGCCGTGCGGCTGCGGGTGCGGGTGCGGGTGCGGGTGCGGGTGCG
>JAKAZC010000332.1 GCA_021826655.1 Actinomycetes bacterium
GGTGGAGATGATGTCGTAGACGGCCTGGGAGTCCCCCGGGTAGAGGTGGGCCAGCATGGCGCCGGGGGCGATGGCCACCGTGCCTGCCAGGTGGAGCTCGGGCGCGTACGTGGGTGCAAGCTCGGCTGCGGCGAGGGAGGCATGCCCGCCCTGGGAGTCGCCCACGTTGACCCAGGTGGAGCTGGCGTGGGCGTCGGGGATCTGCCGGGCGGCCCGCACGATGTCGATCGTCGACTCGCCCTCGGTGGCCCGGTCGAGATAGGGCGCGATCTCGCCGTCGGGCCCCTCACCCTGGTAGTCGGTGGCGACACCCACGCCGCGGGCGCCAAAGGTGACCACCGACTGCGCCCCGCCGGTGCGGCTGGGCGCGCAGCGCGCCCCCATGCCGTTCGTGCCGTGATCCCAGGAGATGACCGGCCACCCGCCGGCCGGTGCCGGTGCGGTGGGATAGGTGACGAGCCCGGTCACCAGGGCATCGTGTCCGGCGGCATCCTTCGAGTGGTACATCACCCGCAGGGTCACCACCCCACCCGCGTCGGAGATCGTCTGGATCCGCACAAGAGTTCCGGGGGGCTCGGGTCGGACGTGCGCGGGCAGCAGGTAGAAGTCCTGCGAGGCGGGGAAGTCGGGAAGGGTCGTCCCCCCAGGGCCGGCGCCGTGGTGCGGCACCGGCGTGCCGGCGGCGGACGAGCCGCAGGCGGCGCACATCGACGCCACCGCCAGGAGAACGGCCGACACCATCCCCGCCGTCGACCGACCACCCGCCCGCTGCCGTGCCGTGGTGCCTGCCATCGACGCCCCTCCCGTCACCGCAGGGTCTGCACCCCGCGGCCCTCCCCGACGCCGCAACGTCGCTGGCGCACGCCCATCCTGGCAGCGACGGCACCACGGTGCAGGTGCACTCGACGAGCGGCACGCAGGTGGCGGCCGGCGACAACGAGGCCATGGAAGCCACAGCGTCCTGGAACGACCGCGGCCGCGTCCCGGATCGGACGCGGTCGGGGTGGCCCGCCATCACGGCCGTCCTCGTGGGCGGAGGCCTTCACCGCCGGCCCGGTAGCTTCCGAGCTACGATCCGACCGTGGCGGACAACTCGAGCGGGATCGAAGGTGGCGCGCTCCTGCATGCCGGTCGGCGCGCTCTCGTGGCACTGGGAACGGTGCGCACCGACGTCGTGCTCGTCGTACTCGCGGTGATGGGCTCGATCATCGCCTTCAAACTGGGGATCGACCTGTGCACCTTGACCGCGCATCAGCGCGCCTATCCCCAATTCGCCGACGGCATTTCCACCTCGCGTCGTGAGTTCGGCATGGCCTACGGCCTCATCGCGGCACTCATCGGCCCCGCAACCATGACCGGCGTCGGGCTCGCATTACGGCACACGTCCTTGTCGCGACGCCAATGGCTCGCCCTCATGGGTCTGGTGGGGACGGTGGTGTCCGCCATCGCAGCCGCGTCTCTCGGCGCACCGCGGTTCACGGGCTGACGGCTCCCCGCGAGCGACCGTGTCGGCAGGCGGCACACAGCCCGCCCGGTCGGGAGGCATCCGGGGGCGAGCTCACGGGGACGCCGGCCTTGCACGGTCCGTCACATCCGGACGCAGGTACACACCGACCCGACCTGGGCGTTTCGTTGGTGGGCCGGGGTGGATTCGAACCACCGTAGGCAGAACCGGCAGATTTACAGTCTGCTCCCTTTGGCCACTCGGGCACCGACCCTCAGGCGGGACAGGATACAGCGTGGCGAGGCGCTACTGTCGCGCCATGCCCAGCTTCGACATCGTCTCCGAGGTCGACATGCAGGAGGTCCGCAACGCGGTCGACCAGGCGAACCGCGAGGCCGCCACCCGATTCGACTTCAAGAACACGGACTCGAGCATCGACATCTCCGACGACGCACTGGTGCTCCATTCCGCCACCGAGGACCGCCTGCGCGCTCTCCGCCAGGTCCTCGATGAGAAGCTGGTCAAGCGGTCCGTCTCCCTCAAGGCGTTCGACGCCGGCAAGATCGAGGAGGCGTCGAAGGGCACCGCCCGCCAGCACATCGCCATCCGGGCCGGGATCTCGCAGGAGCACGCCAAGCGGCTCAACAAGTTCATCAAGGACCTCGGCCTGAAGGGCGTCTCGTCCCAGACCCAGGGCGATCAGCTCCGTGTGACCGGGAAGAAGCGGGACGACCTCCAGGCCGTCATCACCGCCTGCAAGGAAGAGGACTTCGGCATCCCGCTGCAGTTCAACAACTTCCGGGACTGATCGCCGCCCGCCGCAATCCGGGGCACCGGCAGCGCCGGCCGCCACCCGAGGAACCGCCGCCTCACCGTCCCGCCCGTCACCCCTCGGCACCTGCGCCGGACAACCAGGTGGCCGGACGGCACCACGGTGCGCCGTCGGAACGCTCAGGCCGCCTCGACCAGGTCGTCCAGCTCCTCGAGGGGATGGACGCGGAACAGGCGGTTGAAGAGCAGGTACTTCAAGACCCAGAAGATCCCGAACGACAGCACGTTGGCCACCAGCACGACGCCCGTCTGGACCAGGTGGCTGAGGTGGTTGTGGACGCCGATCTGGTGGGCGACGGACGCGCCGCCCACGGACACCACGATGCCGGCGACCGACATCGCCCAGAACGGGATGACCTCCCTCGTCAGGTGCGACTTCCCGCCCTTGCCCCACGCCCAGTTCCGGTTGAGGTAGTACGACGGAACGGTGGCGACCACGTTGGCGAAGACGGTGCACTGCACCTCGGTGCCGGCCCGCAGGACCCCGTAGGAGATGGCCAGGACGCCGAAGGACACCGCCGTCGAGATGACGGAGACCATCGTGTACTTGATGAGCTTCTGTGCCTCGGGGGTGTGGCGCTTCTCCCACAGGTGGACGGCCCGGACGATCAGTGCGCGCACGGCCTCACTCTAGTCGTCACAGAACCGTAACGTCAGACGACAGGCGCCCACGGAAGGAGTCCGCGGCGGGCACCCATGTCGGTACGCCCGCCGGCGGTGCGCCCCTCCCAAGGGGTCAGCAGCCGTTGTCCCTGGCCACCTGGCCGAACCAGGTGGCGCTGGGCTTCGGCCGGCGCTCGAAGGTGGTCCGGTCCACCTCCACCAGCCCGAACGTGGGCCCGTAGCCGAGCACCCACTCGAAGTTGTCCAGCAGGCTCCAGTAGACGTACCCGCGCACGTCGATCCCGTCCGCGATGCACCGG
>JAKAZC010000333.1 GCA_021826655.1 Actinomycetes bacterium
TCATCTCGGCAGACATCCTCCAGCACTACGCCGCCCGTGGCGTGCAGTCGGGCATCGACGCCCTTCAGGCCGACCTCCAGCAGCATCCAGACGGGGTGGTCTGCGACGTCACCGACACGACCTGCACGGGCATCCAGTACGGCTCGTGGATTCAGGTCCAGGGGCCGAGCGCGAGCAACATCGCCACGTACTTCCTCTTCGAGCACCCCGTCCCCACGATGGTCAGCGGAGCGATGAAGTCGGCGACGATCACCGTCCTCGGCGTGGCCACGGCCGGGTCGAGGGACTCCTTCGACGAGGCCACCGTCACGGTGTCGCCCGGCATTACGCCACTCGCCGACGCCCTGTGGACGAACTTCAACGCAACGCCGCTGTGGCAGACGACAGGGAGTGTCGGCATCCAGTCCGGCCAGTGCGAGCAGTGCGCCGAGACCTACGGGTGGTACATGGACGCACCGCAGTCTCCGGCCGGCGCCATTCCCGGCGAGGTCCCCGTCGAGATCAGGTCCGAGGACTCGATCGACGGCCCCATCTTCTCGAACGACGCCATCTACGTGTCACCCACCGCCAACCTCGGGTCCGACCCGATCACGACCCACGACGCCTGCGCCCTCCGCATGCCACCGACCATCAACGGATCCGGCTCGACGGCGTCGTGGAACATCTCGTCGTCGGTCGACTCCTGCGGGCCGAGTCCTTCGCTGTTGCCGGCCTCCTTCACGGGCGCGGCAACTGGACCGCTCACCGTCAACGCTCCGCTGGAGTCCTTCACGTCCGTCCTCCCGACTGCCGCCCCCGTGGGAACGCAGGCGGTGGCTTATGGCGCCATCCAGAGCGCCGCATGGCTGGGCGGGTGTGACTACCTCGGCCCCGTAGTCGTCACGCTGACCGGCTCGACGTTCACGGCGACCGATCCACTGGGCACCACGCACGCATCGGGGAACACCGCTACCTGCCCCACGAACGGCTCCAGCGCCCCGCTTCCGCCGAACGGTGTCATCTTCGACCAGACGGACAACGGTGCCACCGGCGGATGGAACCCCCTCGCCGACACGACGCAGGCGTACTCGAACGTGTGCAACGGGACCGTCCCCCTCGCATCGGGCGAGCAGTCAGCAGACGACACGGTGCCCGTAGCGGGCGGGCGGGCCGCCGTCTGCGACGTCTCGACCACCGGTGCACCTCCGGCCGGCGTCGCCGACGGTGGCTGCCGGCGGGCTGGCCGGCGGGATCGTGGCACTGGCGGTCGCCTGCCTGGCCGTGGTGCCACCCATGGTGCTCAGCCCGGGAACGCTGTCGTCGGTGGGCGTCACGGTGGGCGCCAACCAGCCGTCGGCCTGGGCCAACTGGAATTACTCGGGCTACCAGCGAAAGCCGGACTACCCCGAGTACCGGGCGGTGATCGACATGATGGCCAAGGTCGGGGCCCGGGACGGGTGCGGACGCACCATGTGGGAGTACAACTCCTCGCTCAACCGGTTCGGCACCACCATGTCGCTCATGCTCCTGCCGTTCTGGACCCACGGGTGTGTCGACTCGATGGAGGGGCTCCTGTTCGAGTCCTCGGCGACGACCCCGTACCACTTCCTCAACCAGAGCGAGCTCTCGGTGTCGCCGTCCGACGCCATGCTGGGCCTGCCCTACGCCGGCCTCGACATCCCGCTCGGCATCCAGCATCTCCAGATGCTGGGGGTGCGGTACCTGCTGGTGTCGTCGCCGTCGGTCGAGGCACAGGTGGCGGCGGATCCGTCCGCCACCCTGCTGGCCAGGACGGGCCCGTGGGCGACCGTCTACGACGGCCAGCCGCTGCGGACGACGTGGGAGGTCTTCCAGATCTCGGGGACGTCGCTGGTCGTCCCCCTGGCCAACCGGCCCGTGGTGTGGACGGGGGTGCCGGCGGCCCAGACCGGGTGGCTGGCCCCGTCAGTGGCCTGGTACCAGCAGCCTGATCGCTGGTCGGTCGTGCCTGCCGCCGGCGGGCCGCCGTCGTGGCCCCGGGTGCGCCCGTCGGTGACCCGTCCGAAGGCGGTGCCGGAGCCACCCACCACGGTGACCGGCATCCACGTCGGCACCGACACGGTGCGGTTCCACGTCGACCGGGTCGGCACCCCCGTCGAGGTGAAGGTGTCGTACTTTCCCAACTGGCACGCCACTGGGGCCGAAGGCCCGTGGCGCGTCGCCCCCAATCTGATGGTGGTGGTGCCCACGTCCCACGACGTCACCCTCCACTACGGCGCATCGGGGGCCGACGTCGCCGGCTGGGCGCTCACGGCCGTCGGCGCCGCCGTGGTGGTCGGTTGGATCGCCGCCGTGGCCGTCCGCCGGCGGCGACGCCGGGGCCGGGCTCCGGCCCTCATCGTTCGTTAACACCCGCCTCACGTTCCCCGAACCCGCCGGGCGGACACTGACGCCGTTCCGACCGACGGGACGGCCCGGGCACCGGGCTCTGACTTCGAGGAGGGTGGATGCGCACTCCCCGCGTCACACTCGGCCTGGCACTGGCCGGACCGGCTCTGGCACTGGCTGCCTGCGGCGGCGGTGCGGCCATCGTCGGGCACGCCCCGACGGCGACCGCCCCTCACCAGTCCGCGACCGCTCCGGCACCGGCCACGGCCGGCGGGTCAACCCAACCGGCACCGGCCACGGCCGGCGGGACGTCGACGGGCGGGCCGGCCTCGGCGGGCACCCCCTCGGCCCCGAGCGGGGCCGCCCCTGTGTCGCCGTCGGCGGCACTGAACCAGCTCGACTCCCAGTTGGGGTCGCTCGATTCCACCCTCAACCAGGTCAACCAGGACCTGGCCAACGCACAAGGAGACAACTGACATGCGTACCACCCGCCGCACCCTCACCGCCCTGACGGCAGCGGCCGTCGGGGGCGGCCTGCTGGGCGTTCCGACCACGGCGTTGGCGGCGTCGTCGACCCCGGCGAGTCCCACGCCCAAGGTGACGTGCTCCGCCGCCAACTTCAGCCAGGCGCAGCAGGCGCTCGAGCAGCAGCTGTCGGCCCGGACCACCAGGCTCGCCGCCCTCACCGGCAGCGTGCAGGGATCCAGCACCCTGACGGCCGCCGACCGCACCGCCATCGAAGGGATCCTGTCGTCGACCACGTCGGGGATCGCCGCCCTCAGCTCGAAGGTGCCCGGTGACACCACCTGTTCCCAGCTCGGCCAGGACGCCCGCAACATGGTCCAGCAGTAC
>JAKAZC010000334.1 GCA_021826655.1 Actinomycetes bacterium
GACCGTCAGGGGGCCGTGCCGGTCGGCACCGGGAACGGCGGGATGCCCATCGTCTTCGCATGCTGCATGAGCAGGGAGTAGGGAGGGGCGAGGTCGACGCCGTCGGGCTTGTAGAGGTACCCCGGCTCGATGCCCGGAACGCCCGTCACCCCGTACTGCCACACCACCTGGTCGGTCCGCGGGTCGATCACGATGACCCGGTCGTTCCAGTCGTCGTTCATCAGGATGTCGCCGTTGGGCAGCGGGAGCGCGAGGGAGGGTTGGTCGAGGGCGGCCGCCCCGGTCGGGGCGTACCGCCACAGCACCTGGCCGCTCGCGTTGAACTCCTCCACCACCCCGGGATTGGTGTAGGCGACCGTGAGGAAGACCCCCGGGGACACCTCGTTCGTGTCCGAGGGGTAGGTGATCCCCGGCGGGTGCACCGACCAGAGGATCCGCCCGGACGGGGTCATCTCGTCGACCCAGTCGCCGTTGATCTCGGTGACCAGCCAGTCGCCGTTGGTCATCGGGAACATCCCGTTCGGGCTGCCGAACCGGGCCGGCGGCTGGTGCAGGCAATAGGAGGTCGTCTGGCCGTACACGTGCACCGGAGCGGGATCGGACGGTGAGAGGTACAGAAGCCGGCAGTTCTTTATGTCCGCCGCGATGATGTTCCCGTTGGGCAGCAGCATCGCGTCGTCGGGGTTGTCGAGGTAGCCGGGGGCGGACCCGGGTGTCCCGAGGTGGCCATAGCCCGAGCTCAGGTGGCCCGAGGGGACGGTGATCACCGAAATGGCGAACCGCGACTCCTCGGTGGCGATGATGTGGCGGCCCCCGGGACCGAAGAACGCGTCGTCGGGCGAGTAGCTGGCCATGTCCTGTGTCGCGACCCCGGTCGCCGGGTACTGCCAGAGGATCCTGCCTTCGGGATCGACGAGCAGCAGACGGGAATTGTTGCGGTCGGCGATGAGGACCGGCCCCGGCAGCACCGCCGGGTTGGAGCCGGGTGCCAGGTGGCCCGGAACCTTGCGGGCCTTCACCCGCGCCTCCAGCTGGGCCATCCATCTCGGGCGTAGGGCGGACCGGGCGAGGCGCGGGTGCCGTACGGCGGACCGGGCGAGGCGCGGGTGCCGGCCGGCGGCGGCGGATCCATCGGGTCGCGGCACGACCAGCACCCCGAGCACGACGAACAACACCACGGCTCCCGTGACGGAGACCGCGCGCGCGGCGCGCTGCGACCTCCTGGTGCGACCGCGCGCCCGGGGTCCGCCCTTGGCGGGGCCCCTCACGACCGGTGACATTCAGTGCGGCAGGCGACCGCTCGACCGGTCATGGCTCCTTTGTATTGCATTTTCCGGCACCAGTGGTGTCAGGGCCCGAGCCACGGGCGCCCGGTGCGGCCGGCGGCACCCCCCCCAGGGCGCCAGGGGCGGGCCGCGCCCACGCCGGCGAGGACGGTCGACAGAATGGTCCCGTGCCAAGCGGTCGGGTCCCGCCGACGATCGACGCGGTCGGCCTGGCGCGGCGCGACGACCGGTGCGGCCCGGAGGTCACCGGCGCGGAGCGAGAGCGCCAGCGGGAGATCGCTCCGCGCGCGCGGCACGCGGCGGGTGGGCGAGCGGCGCCCCGCTCCCGGCTCCGCAGGTTCCTCGTGGTGACGACCGCCGGTGCCGGCGCGCTGGTCCTCGCCTGCGCGGCGGCTGGTGGCGTGTTCCTGTGGACCCTGCCCGGCGTGGGCAACGCCCAGAGCCGTGTCGCCGCGCTCGCGGCCACGCATCACGCGGCGCTCCGTCCCCTCCCGCCCCCGACCAAGCTCGGAGACTCGACGGTGGCGGTCGAGGACGAGCACTTCTACTCCAACGTCTTCTTCGACGTGGCGGCGGGCGCGCTTCGAGCCGGCCTGGCAACACTCCACCGCAGCGGTGACCCGGGCGGCAGCACCATCGCCCAGCAGCTGGCGAAGGCGCTGTACCCGCACCCTCCGGGTCTGGGCGGGACGATGGCAGAGATCGGGCTCGGCGTGAAGCTCGCGCTCAGCTACTCCAAGCCCCGCCTTCTCGACATGTACCTCAACGTCGTGTACTTCGGGAACGGCTACTGGGGGGCGGACGCAGCGGCCAGGGGCTACTTCGGGACCACGCCGGGCAGGCTCAGCTGGGCGCAGGCGTCGCTGTTGGCCGGCCTGCTTCAAGCGCCGTCCGCCTACGATCCGATCCACCACTTCCGGCTCGCCAAGGCTCGGCAGGCCCACGTCCTGGCCCAGCTGGTGGCGAACCACTACCTGACGGCGGCGCAGGCCCGGGCGACCTTCGACGCGCCCCTCGTGCTCCGCTGAGGGCGAGAGGGGCGGCACCCCGGACGTGGCGCACGGGGCCGGGCCCGACGGTGTCGACACCCGACGGGGGGCGGCGGCGTGGCGGAGCTGCCCGGTAGTGGCCGGCCGCCGCCTCTCACGATCCCTCTGGCCGGTGGGCGTTCACCGCGGCGACGAGCTCGTCGAACATCGGCGCGTACACCTCGCGCAGCGCCTCGGCGAGGTCGTCCGGGACGACATCGGTGATCCAGACGAGCACGGCCCTGCCGTCATCGCCGACGAGCACCCGCATCTCGGCCTGGTGGTGCTCCACCCCCAACAGGCCGGGCACCGTGTACACGGCGCGCATCAGGTCACCGTCCACCGTGACGTTGCGCTCGCGAACCTCCGAGCCGTCGGCCAGCGTCACGACCCGGTAGTCCCCTTCCTGGCGCTCGGCGACGCACGCCGAGAACGCGTGCACCTCCGAGCGCGTGTAGCGGTCGAGGAAGTCCCATGCCACCTCCGCGGGAACGTCCAGCACCGCCGAGTAGTAGATCGTCGCCAATTCCGTGCCCCCTCTCCCGCGGTGGGAGGGTCTCTCCCCGCGGCCATCTGCTTTGTTGGTGACTCGGCCGTCCCGGCCTGCTCCCCGGATCGCCTCCGACGGTCGGAGCCGAGGGGGATCAGGACAACCGGCCCCGCACCGCGCCCTCGTCCCACGACAGCACCGGATGCTCTGCACTCCATTGGAACCGGACCTCGCGCCGCGAGATCCGCCACGCCCCATCCGCACCGCATCGAAAGGTGTCGACGTAGTGGAGGTGCGCGACGAACTCCCGAAGCGCTCCGCCGTCGACGATGAGGTGATGCGCCACGCAGTACACCGAGCCCGTGGCGTCGTTCCCATGCACGGTG
>JAKAZC010000335.1 GCA_021826655.1 Actinomycetes bacterium
GCGGTGGTGCTCTACCTCGTCACCGGGTTCGGCGTCACCGTGGGCTTCCACCGCATGTCCACGCACGGCAGCTTCCGGGCGAACCGGCCGCTCAAGATCGCCCTGGCCATGGCCGGGTCGATGGCCGTCGAAGGTTCCGTCGTGAGCTGGGCGGCCAACCACCGACGCCACCACATGTTCAGCGACGCACCGGGCGACCCCCACTCGCCCCACCTCCACGGCGACAGTCCCGGCGGCCGCCTGCGCGGGTTCGTCCATGCCCACGTCGGGTGGCTCTTCACCGCCACCCCCACGTCGGCGAAGCGGTTCGCACCCGACCTGCTGCGTGACCGCGACATCAGGAAGGTCGACCGGTTGTTCCCGGTTCTCGCCGTCGCCTCCTTCACGATCCCGTTCACCATCGGTTGGGGACTCTCGGGCACCCTGGCCGGGGGGCTGAGGGCGTTGCTCTGGGCTGGCCTCGTACGCGTGGTCCTGCTCCATCACGTCACCTGGAGTGTCAACTCCGTGTGCCATGTCGTCGGTCGGCGACCCTTCGCCACGAAGGACCACAGCGCCAACGTGGCGCCACTGGCCATCCTTTCGATGGGCGAGTCTTGGCACAACTTCCACCACGCCGCACCGGCCTCTGCACGGCACGGCGTCCTTCCGCACCAGGTCGACCTGGCCGCCGGGCTGATCCGTCTCTTCGAACGTGCCGGTTGGGCGACGAAGGTCCGGTGGCCCACCCCGGAATCGATCGTCGCCGCCCTCGTCCCGACCGGGCCCCGCCAAGCGCCCGCCGTGTAGGGCCAGGGGGTCCTTCGAGGGCCTCCTGGCGTCCGGCCTCCCCCGCCGACCCCTGCAGCCCGGGGCCGCTTGACAACGTGCGGCCGTGGGCTGTCTAGACGAGGACGTACGGCATGGGGCGGTGAGGCTTGGCGAAGCGAAGGTGCAGGGCGATGGCACCGCTCGTCACCGCGGCCCACGCGCACCATACCGATGCGAACCCGTCGACGGTCAGCGCGGCGATAACGGCCACGGCGACCAGATTGACGGCGCCGAAGGTCACCACGTCGCGGTGCCCCGACAGCAGCAATGCACCGCAGACGGCCACCACGTACAGGATCACGACGAGCAATCCGTGACTGACATGGACGCTGTACGCGAGGTGGTACGGACGCACCTGCACTCCGACCGGACCGCGCACCATGGCGGCCAACAGGACCGATCCGACGGCAACGCCGAGGACGACGAACGGCGCCATGAGCCACTTGCGCCTCCGACTGGGCTCGAGCATCACCACCGCCGACGGCACGAAGATCGGAAGGACGACGAGGGCGATCACCAGGTAGGCCCACATGCAGATCGTCCCGACGGCCGACGGCACGTGGCCCTCACGTCCCCACCAGACCAGTGACTCGATGAGCTGGTGCGCGCCGAGGAGCAGCGGCAGCGCGGCCAGGAGCAGGTGGTTGCGGCGCCCGCGCACGTGACGGACCGCGTCCACCCCGATGGCTCCGATCACCAGTCCGCCGACGAGGTCGGCTTCAGGCGAGAAGCACACGCCCGCACACTAGCTGCAGTTCCTGCACCGAACGGGACGCGGCGCTCCGTCGGCTCATCCGGTCACGCCGAAGCGCCGGACGTAGTCTCCGGCGGGATCGAACCGCCTGGCCTGCCGGAGGGGGTTCAAGACCCGGTTCGGACGGGTGTCGTTGCCGACTCCCGCGGCCCACTGCCAATTCCCGATGTTCGAGGCCGCGTCCCCGTCCGCCAACCAGCGGTCGAAGTGCTCAGCCCCCAGCCGCCAGTCGATCCCCAGCTGCTTGGTCAGAAAGGACGCGGCCACCATACGAACCCGGTTGTGAACCCAACCCTCCTCTACCAGTTGGCGCATCCCGGCGTCGACGAGGGCGTATCCGGTGGTCCCGGCCGCCCACTCGTCGAACACCAGGGGATCCCGGCTCCAGCTCCGCCGGCCCGGCCGGTAGTCGTGGACCACGGTGTCCGGCCGGGCGGCCAGCACCTGCCCGAAGAAGTCGCGCCATGCCAGCTGCCGGACGAAGGGTTCGGTGCCGGCCAGGGCCCGGGCCCGCACCGCCAGCTCCAGCACCGAGAGGCACCCGAAGTGGAGGTAGGCCGACAGGCGCGACGTCCCGTCGATCGCCGGCAGGTCCCGGGTGTCCTCGTAGCGCCCGATCGGGCCGGAGAGCCACCAGGCCATGCGGGCGCGTCCGGGATCCTCGCCGCCCTGCTGCAGGTTCGGAGAAGGGAGGTGAACGGTCAGCGAGGCGAGCGGGGGCGCCGTGCGGGACGGATCGGCCGTTGCCTCGAGCGACGGCGGGAGGTTGACGGCGGCCGGCGCGGGGACCACCGGGCGCCACGGTCGGGCCCACCAGGCCCGGAGGTAGGGGGTGAACACCTTGTAGTGGTCGCCGCCCCCCGGGCGGACCTCGCCCGGTGGGACCACGGCATTCGGCGGGAACAGGCGGAGCCGGCCCCCCAGCTGCTCCATGCGCCGTTCGAGCCTCCTCTCCCGCCGACGGGCCAGCCCCGAGAGATCGGCGGCCACATGGACGTCATGGACCCCGAAGGCCCCGACCAGCTCCGCCACCACCTCCACCGGGTCACCCTTCCGGACGATCAGCGCCCCGCCGCGGTCCCGCAGCGACCGGTCGAGGTCGAGCACGGAGTGGCGGAGGAACGACAGGCGGTTGGCACGGGCGGCGGACCGGGCCAGGAGGGCCTCGTCCCACACGAAGAGCGGGATCACCTGCCGCCCCCGCGAAGCCGCCGCCGCCAGAGCGGGGTTGTCGTGCACACGCAGGTCCCGGGTGAACAGGACGATGACCGGCGGGCCCGGGGCCCGGGTCATCGGGCCACCGTGGGGCCGGCAGTTCGGAGGCAGACGAAGGCGGCAACCGTTTAGGTAGTCTAACTATGTGACCGTCGAACAGCGAGAGCCGGCGAACGGCGCCGCCAACGGCTCCCCGGGGGACCGGGCCGCGGCGGCCCCTGTCCCACCCCTGGGCCGGACCGCCCTCTGGCTGGCCAAGCACGTCGAGCAGGCCCTGGCCGAGGTCGAGCTGTCGCTCCCCCAGTACCGGCTCCTGTGCCTGCTCGACCGGGGCTCCGCCGTGTCGTCGGCGCTGGCCGAGCGGCTTGCGGTGCGGCCGCCGAGCGTCACCGCCGTGGTCGACGGG
>JAKAZC010000336.1 GCA_021826655.1 Actinomycetes bacterium
TCTTAGGGCTGGCATCCTGAACCGCTGCGCCCGAGGGGAGCGAGCCGCCGAAGCGCTCACCGAATGAGCGACGGAGGGGGGGGCGGGCCCGCCCCATCCTGGTTCGACGTCGAGCGGTTCCGCTCCCTGCACGCTCGGTCGGTCGTGGTCCGTCGCGCCACCCGCGGTGCGCTGGTCCTCGGGAGCACCCAGGGCTACCAACTCGTGTCCCTTCCCGCAGCGAGGGCGGCCGGGGTGGAGGTGAGCCGGCGCCGGAGCGGAGGGGGAGCGGTCCTCGTCCTTCCGGGCGACCCGATATGGGTCGACCTGTGGGTCCCGAGCGGCGATGTCCTGTTCGACGAGGACGTCTCGCGGGCGTCGGGATGGGTCGGCAGCTCCTGGGCCGCGGCCCTGGCCGATCTCGGCGCTCCGACCCTGCGCGTGCACGGCGGCGCCCTCGTGGCGGGGCCCTGGTCGGACGTGGTGTGCTTCGCCGGGGGCGGGCCCGGCGAGGTCCTCGCAGCGCAGCGGAAGGTCGTCGGTGTCGCGCAGTGGCGGAGCCGCCAGGGTTCCCTGTTCCATTCGGCGGCCTACCGTCGGTGGACCCCGGGCCCCCTCGTCGACCTGCTCGACCTGTCCCCGGCACGGCGTGAGGAGATGGTCGCGGACCTGAGCCGGGTGGCGATGGGTCTCGACGAGCTCCTCGGCCGGGCCCTCGATCCCGGCCAGATCGAAGAGGCCCTGCTCCGCCGATTGCCGACCGGCCCCTGGAGGGTCCTCCCGGCCGATCGCTGACGGGCGACTTCGTCGCTCGGCTCGGCCGTGCGGGCAGGTCGCCGCGGGCCGCGCCCGCGTTGCCAGCCACGCCGCGGGCCGCGCCCGCGTTGCCAGCTGTTCACCCCGTTCCTGCGCCCCGCCAGAGGCGTTGCGCCCGCTCCGGCGATCCGGCCCGGGCGTCGTATCCGGCCTGCGCCCGGCGATCCGGCCCGGGTGGGGTCCTGGTGGGGCCCCGGGGGACCGCGTTGTTGACTAGTGGGGGAAAAGGGCGTAAAGTGGAGCGAAGTGGTTGGGAAGGGCGGATTAGGGCGCGATCTAGGGAGCGTCTTGGGGGCAATGACCGGTGGCAGGGTTCGTGGGCAGGTACGAGCATTCGCTCGACACCAAGGGAAGGGTGATCCTGCCCGCCAAGTTCCGCGCTGCGTTCGAGCGGGGCGGGTACCTCACCGAGAACCGAGAGGGCTGCCTCGCCCTGTGGACCCCCGGGGAGTTCGAGCGGCAGATGGCGGCCATGCAGGAGCGGTCGGCGGGAAGCAGGGCCAACCGCAACCGGGCGCGGCTCTGGGCCGCCTCGTCCTACGAGGTGGAGATCGACCGGCAGGGCCGCATGCCCATCCCTGCCCATCTCCGGGATTTCGCCGCGCTCGGGGGCGACGTCCTGGTCCACGGTGCGATCGACCGGGTGGAGCTTTGGAACCCGGCCGCCTGGGAGGAACGGGTCCGTCCCGACGAGCGTTGGTTGCTAGAGGACGAGGACGAGTGACGCCCTGGGAGGCGATCGACGAACGAGACGAACGACAGGAACAGTCCGGGACCATGCGCAGCCCCTCGACCGGCACGGTGGAAGATTCCTCCTCCGCCCTCTTCCCCGGTGGTCACTCGGGGCATCCCCCCGGGAGCACCTCGGTCGAGGGGCTGCGGATGGTCCGGCAGTTCACCCACGAGCCAGTCATGGTGCAGGAGGTCGTCGACCTCTTCGCCCCCGTTCCACCCGGTGTCGTCGTCGACGCGACGCTCGGGGGCGGGGGCCATTCCGCCGCGCTCCTGGCCGCCCATCCGCACGTCACCGTGCTGGGGCTCGACCGGGACCCCGACGCCCTCGCTGCCGCAACCCTGGCCCTCGCGCCGTTCGGTGACCGGGCCACGGTCATGCACGCCCGCTTCGGGGATCTCGCAAGGATCGCCGCCACCTCCGGCGGTCCCTCGGGGCTTTCGGGAGTCCTCTTCGACCTCGGCGTGAGCTCTCCCCAGCTCGACCGGGCCGACCGGGGTTTCTCGTACCGCAGTTCGGGTCCGCTCGACATGCGTATGGACCAGACGACGGGAGAGAGCGCGCTCCATATCGTGAACGGCGCCTCCGAGGAGGCTCTGGTCGACCTGTTCGTCGCCAACGGCGAGGGCCGTCTGGCGCGTCGGATCGCCCGCGCCATCATCGCCGCCCGACCGCTCTCCACCACCGGCGAGCTGGCGGACGTGGTGGTCACGGCGGTTCCTGCCGCGGCCCGCCGCCGCGGGCACCCGGCCCGACGGGTCTTTCAGGCTATCCGCATCGCCGTCAACGACGAGCTCGACGAGCTGGCGGCGGCGATCCCGGCGGCGTTGTCGAGCCTGGCGGTGGGCGGTCGTTGCGTGACCATCGCCTACCACTCGGGGGAGGACCGCCTCGCGAAGCGGGTGTTCGCCGACGCTGCCAGCGGGGGCTGTACCTGCCCGCCAGGGCTGCCGTGCGTCTGCGGTGCGCGTCCCGAGCACCGCTTGGTGTACCGCGGGTCCAAGAAGGCCTCCGCGCTCGAGGTCGCCCGGAACCGCCGGGCCGAGAGCGCGCGGCTGCGGGCCATCGAACGGATCGCCGCACCGCGATGACACCCACAGCCACGGCCACTGCCCGCCGCCCGGGCGCCGTCACCGCCGGCGGGCCCAGGGCGACGCCGTCACGGGCCCCCGTCGGCGATCGCCGGCCGCCTCTCGAGATCGTCGCCGGCGGCCCGCGGCGGCGCCCGCGGGAGCGACGGCATTCGATCGGGACCATGCTGGCGATCTCGTCGCTCGTGGTGAGCCTCCTCGCCGTGGTGGTCGGCCAGGCCGTCCTCGCGAGCGGCCAGGTCCGCCTCTCCCGGCAGGAGGCCAAGGTCGCGGCGGCTCAGGCAGAGCACCGCACGATGGAGCTGGCGACGGCGGAGCTCCAGACGCCGTCGCGTATCGTCGCCCGGGCCGAGCAGCAGCTGCACATGCAGCAGCCGAGCCAGGTCACGCAGCTCCCGTCGGTTCCGCTCGACGTTCCCGTCGGGGCACCGACGATGGTCGCGGCGCCGGCCTCGGCGGCGACCACGACCACGGCGCCGGCCGCGACCACGGCGCCGGCGGCGACCACGACCACGGCGCCGGCGGCGACCACGACCACGGCGCCGGCGGCGACCACGACCA
>JAKAZC010000337.1 GCA_021826655.1 Actinomycetes bacterium
GCCCATGCGCATGTCCCGCCTCCTGGTCCGTACCCTGCGAGAGGCCCCGGCCGACGCCGAGGTGGCCAGTCACCAACTCTTGGTGCGCGGTGGGTTCATCCGCCGCCTGGCATCGGGCGTCTACACGTTCCTGCCCCTCGGCCTACGGGTACTCCACCGGCTCGGGTCGGTGATCCGCGAGGAATTGGACGCGGCTGCATGTCAGGAGCTGCTCCTGCCCGCCCTCCATCCCCGCGAACTGTGGGAGCAGAGCGGTCGCGCCGCGCTGTTCGGGAGCGACGCGCTCCCGGCCATGACCCTCGAGACCCGCGGAGGATCATTCGTGCTCGGTCCGACCCACGAGGAGGTCGTGACCGTGACCGTCGGTGCCGAGGTCGAATCGTACCGTCAGCTACCGCTCACCGTGTACCAGATCCAGGTGAAGTTCCGCGACGAGGCACGGCCCCGGTTCGGCCTCCTGCGCACCCGCGAGCTGATCATGTGCGACGCCTACTCGTTCGACGTCGACAAGGAGGCCATGCAGGCCTCCTACCGGCTCGTCTACGACGCGTACCTGAGGATCTTCGCCAGGATGGGACTGGATGTTGCACCCGTCGAGGCCGAATCGGGCGCCATCGGCGGCGACGTCAACCACGAATTCATGGTCCCCTCCGCCGTCGGTGAGGACCACTTCGTGCGCTGCGCGGCCTGTGGCTACGCGGCCAACGTCGAAGCTGCCGCCCGGGGCGGGTTCGGGGACCCCACCGCCCCCGATGCCGGCGCTCCGGATCCGGCGGAGCACCACACCCCCGACCGGCCCGGCATCGATCGGGTGGTCGAGTTCTTCGACGACCCGAACGTCGCCGCCGGCGACCTTCTGAAGAGCCTGGCCGTGGTCGACCCGAGCGGGCGCGCGGTGTTGGTGCTGCTGCCCGGAGACCGAGAGGCCCGCCTGCCGTCTGGCTGGCGGCTGTTCGAGGACGAGGACTTCGCCGTCCATCCGTCGCTCGTCAAGGGGTACATCGGTCCCATGGGCCAGCAGGCCGGCGGGGTGACCGTGGTGGCCGACGTCGGCGTGTCCCGTCCGGGGCCCTGGATCACCGGGGCCAACCGGGTCGACCACCACGTCAGCGGGGTACTGCTCGGCCGGGACTTCACCGTGGACGAGTGGGGCTCGTTCGCCCAGGTGGAGACCGGGGACGCCTGCCCCCGGTGCGCCCAGGAGGTCGACCTGGTGCGCTCGGTCGAGGCCGCCCACACGTTCCAGCTGGGGGAGAAGTACTCGGGGGTGATGCCCGGTGCGTCCTTCATGGCCGAGGACGGAGGCGAAGCCGTCTTCTCGATGGGCTGCTACGGCATGGGTGTCTCCCGACTCCTGGCGGTGGTCGCCGAGGAGCACCACGACGACCGGGGGCTGGTCTGGCCCGTCGAACTCGCCCCCTACCGGGTCCACCTGGTCGCGCTCGGAGCGGGGCGGACACCCGAGGTGGCCGGGGCGGCGGACGACCTCTACGGTCGACTGGTGGATGCCGGGATCGACGTGCTCTACGACGATCGTGACGTGTCACCCGGGGTCAAGTTCGCCGACGCGGACCTGCTCGGGATCCCGTTCCGGCTGGTGGTCGGTGCCAAGGGGGTGGCGCGGGGCATTGTCGAGTGGCGGTCGCGGGCGACCGGGGAGGAGCGCGAGGTGGACCTCGGCGCACCGCTGGAGGCATTGGCGGGGGCCTGACCAGCCGGCGGTGGCCCGGACCGGACGTCGGGACCGGCGCCGGGGCGCGCGGACGTCCTGGTCAGGGGTCCCGGGGCCCCGTGGTGACTGCTATACTTTTCAATCTGCCGTTCGGTTGGGGTGTAGTGACGCTGACGAGGCGTGGGCGGTCAGCCCACGCTTTTGTTTTGGTCGCAGACGCCCCGTCGGGCGTGGGGAACCGGTCGGGACCTCGAGGTTTCGACCTTCGGACGCAGGACCCGCATCACGGAAGTCGACGAACCTATGGCACACGGAGAGGAGGCAGCACGGATGGTCCAGGATCTCGTTGCCGTGCTCCGTCCGGCCGTGGCCGACGCCGGGCTCGAGCTGGTGGATGTCGAACTGAAGTCGGGTGTCCTCCAGGTGACCGTGGACTGCGAGGGGGGAGTGGACCTCCAGGCGCTTACCGATGCCAACCGGGCCGTGTCCCTGCTGCTGGACGATGTGGACCCCATCCCCGGTCGATACTCGCTCGAGGTCTCGAGCCCCGGGATCGAGCGGCCGTTGCGCACGCCGGCCCACTTCGCCAAGGCGGTGGGAGCCACCGTCACCGTCAAGACCCGGCCCCAGGTCCCCGGCGAGCGCCGGCTGAGTGGGACCCTGGTGGCCTCGGACGAGGACGGCTTCACCCTCGACGTCGCGGGTGAGGACGGTGCGGTCCGCCTCGCCTACTCGGAGATCGACCGGGCCCGGACGGTGTTCGTCTGGGGAGGGCAGGACGCCCCCGGCACGCCGGTGCACACGAAGAGCTCGGGGAGCACGAGGTCGGCGGGATCGACGAACGCCGGCAGCCGGACGGCGAAGCAGACGACGCAGAAGAGGAAGCAGGTCGTAACCCCATGAGCAAGACGAATTTCGAGTTCCTCGATGCACTCGGCCAGATCGCCCGGGACAAGGGGATCTCCGTCGAGACGCTGCTCGACGCCCTGGCGAACGCGCTGGTAGCGGCCTACAAGCGCCGTCCTGACGCGGCCGAGGAGGCGGTGGTCACCATCGATCCCGACTCCGGGGAGATCCGTGTCTACGGTCAGGAGCTGGACGAGGACGGTACGGTGGTCCGAGAATGGGACGACACCCCGGACGACTTCGGCCGGATCGCCGCCCAGACGGCCAAGCAGGTCATCCTCCAGCGCATCCGCGAGGTCGAGCGCGACCTCAAGTACGAGGAGTACGCGGGGCGTGAAGGTGACATCGTGACCGGTATCGTCCAGCAGACCGACAACCGCTACACCTTGCTCGACCTGGGGAAGGTGGAGGCGCTGCTGCCCCAGGCCGAACAGGTCTCCTACGAGCGCTACGAGCACGGTGCCCGCCTGAAGGCCTACATCGTCGAGGTCCGGAAGACGACGAAGGGGCCCCAGATCGTGGTCAGTCGGAGCCACCCGGGCCTGATCAAGCGCCTGTTCGAGCTCGAGGTCCCCGAGATCTCGTCCGGTGCGGTCGAGAT
>JAKAZC010000338.1 GCA_021826655.1 Actinomycetes bacterium
GTGCGTGTTCAACCCGCCGTGTACCGGCCGCGAGGTCCACGACGAGGACGGTGTCTACCCGCTGCTGTTGGATGCAGGGGAAGCGCGGTGATGGGAGCGGCCACCGTGACCGCACGTGAGGCGACAGACCGCTACCCCACCCGGACCGGAACCGCGGCCACGACCAGCCCGCGCCACGATCCCGTCGTCTACCCCTCGGACGGCGGGCCGCTGGACGGCGCCCAGATGCACGCCTTCGCCGGCGACGGCTTCCTGGCCATCGAGTGCCTGATCACATCCGCGGAGGTGGAGCTCCTCCGTGACGAGGTCGAGCGCCTGGCCGCCGATCCCGGGCTGGCGGGCGACGAGCGCGTCATCCGGGAGCCCGACAGCGACGAGGTGCGGTCGGTGTTCGAGGTGCATCGCCTGAGTGAGGTGATGGCACGCGTCATCGCCGACGAACGCGTGGCCGGCATGGCCCGCCAGATCCTCGGATCCGACGTCTACGTCCATCAGAGCCGAGTGAACCGCAAGCCTGGCTTCGTCGGCCGCGAGTTCTACTGGCACTCCGACTTCGAGACATGGCACGCGGAGGACGGCATGCCCGCGGCCCGTGCGGTGAGCGTGTCGATCGCGCTGACACCGAACTACGACTGCAACGGGAGCCTCATGGTGATCCCTGGCTCGCACCGGACGTTCGTGGCGACCGTCGGCGAGACCCCGCCCGACCATTACCGCCACTCGCTGCGCCGCCAGGAGGTGGGCGTCCCCGACCACGACGCGCTGACCCGTCTGACCGAGGACGCCGGGCGGATCGTCACCGTCACCGGCGGCGCCGGATCGGCCGTCATGTTCGACTGCAACCTCATGCACGGATCGGCAGGGAACATCTCCCCCTACCCGCGCACCAACCTGTTCGTCGTCTACAACTCGGTCGAGAACGAGCTGGTGGACCCGTTCGCAGCCGACCGGCCCCGACCTGACTTCGTCGCGAGCCGTCACGTCGTCTCCTTGTGACCGGTGCGCGAGCGTTCCGGCGCGCCGCCCGCCGCCGGTCCATGGTCCATCCACGGTCGGGCGGCTGACGTCTGGCTCCACTGAGGGCAGGGCGCTCCGGCCGTGGCGGTGGTCGCCGATGGGATCGCCGAGTGCCAGGCCCACTGGCCCACCGTCCCCATCGTCCTCTGCGAGACGAGGGGTCTGGCCGAGGAGTGGACCTACCGGCACCTGGCTGCCGCCCGCGCCTGGGCCAGGGCGCAGGGACTCGAGGTGACCGACCGGGGCAGGATCGCAGCTCCCATCCGCCAGGCATGGGAGCGTGCCACCGCACCCATGGAGTGACGGGCCGCGCCTGGGACACGCTCCCGCAACGGTCCACGGATAGGGGGCGCTTCCCCGGCGCGCCCGGGCGCCCCAGAGATGAACGGATGTCCAGTCATCCGTACAACTTGCTATACTGGCGCCATGAGCCTCCTGGCCTTCTCACTGGTGTTGTTCGCCATCTGCCTGCTCGCCGGCCTCCTCGGCTCCCTGCTGGGGCTGGGCGGGGGCATCATCGTGGTGCCGGCCCTCACCCTCCTCTTCCACGTGGACATCCGCCTGGCCATCGGCGCGTCGATCATCTCGGTCATCGCCACGTCGTCGGGAGCGGCGGCCGCCTACGTCCGGGAGCGGATCACCAACCTCCGGGTGGGGATGTTCCTCGAGATCGGGACCACGCTGGGCGCGGTGACCGGTGCCTACGTGGCCGGGCTGGTGAGCGGCCGCGTCCTCTACATCATCTTCGCCGCCGTCCTCGGGTACTCGGCGTTGCGCATGTTCGCCGGCCGCACCCAGGGTGAGGGCCATCACGACGTCCCGCCGGACGCGTTGGCCGACCGGCTGCGGCTGCACTCCTCCTACTACGACCCCGCCGAAGCCCGGGAGATCTCCTACCGGGTCACCCGCACACCGGTCGGCCTTGGCCTCATGTACGTGGCCGGCATGATGAGCGGCCTGCTCGGTATCGGTTCCGGTGCCCTGAAGGTTCCGGCAATGGACCTGGCCATGCGGCTGCCGATGAAGGTCTCCACCGCCACGAGCAACTTCATGATCGGCGTCACCGCCGCGGCCAGCGCCGGTGTGTACTTCCTCCGGGGCGACGTCAATCCCTACATCGCCGCCCCCGTCGCCGCCGGCGTCCTCGTCGGTGCCACCGTCGGGTCCCGGTTGCTGCCCAAGCTCCATTCACAGGCCATCCGGGCGATCTTCGTGGCCGTGTTGCTGTTCATCGCTGTTGATATGTTCGTGAAGGGACTGGCATGAGCGAGCGTGACGAAGGTGGTCTGGTGACCGGAACGGAGATCGGCGCGGCACTCGCCACCGTGGGGGCGCCCAGCCTGCCCGACGAGGACGAGCGGGTACGGCGGACGGAGGTGGCCATCTCCCTGGTCCTCCGGATCGGCGTGGTGGTGAGCCTCCTCGTGGTCGTGGCCGGCGTGATCGACGGCATGGTCCGCTCCCCGGCCGAGCGCACGTCGGCCACCCTCGGGCACAGCCTGATCAGCCGGGGGGCCACGTTCCCCCACTCGTTCGGATCGCTCTTCACCGGTCTCGGGCACGGTGATCCTGCATCGATCGTGGCGGCCGGGCTCCTCCTCCTCGTCCTGACACCGGTCCTCCGGGTGGCGGTGTCGATCCTCACCTTCGCCTACCAGCGCGACGCCGTCTTCGTCGTCGTGACCGCGTTCGTGCTGGCCGTCCTGATCGCCTCGTTCTTCCTCGGGACGGCAGGGGGCTGACGGGCATGAGCCCGGCACGGCGCAGCGCCGCCACTCCCGGTCACGCTGATCGGGGCGCGGCTGCCGGGGTGGCCCTATGGGCGTCGGTGGCCGACGACCTACGCCAGCGGATCATCGCCGGGGAGTTCGCCGAACGGTTCCCCACCGAGGCCGACCTGGTCGAGTCGTACAGCGTCAGCCGGGCGACGGTCCGTGAGGCCATCCGCCAGCTGCGCGACGAAGGCCTGGTCGAGTCGCGCCAGGGCGCCGGCACGTTCGTCCTCCAACGGCAGCTCGACGAGCCGCTCCTCGGGCGGCTGGGGTTGGCACGGATGATCGAGGGCGCCGGCCTGGGCGAGCACAGCAAGGTCCTGCGGGCCGAGGCCGAACCGGCGGGCCGGGCGGCAGCAGCGGCTTTCGGCTGCGATGCGAACGAC
>JAKAZC010000339.1 GCA_021826655.1 Actinomycetes bacterium
GCCCGGCTCCCCCGCACCAACACCATCCTCGCCGCCGACATCCGGGTCGGTTCGACGGTGCCGGCGGTGTTCAGCTCCATCGGCAAGGTGATCCTGGCCCACATGAGCGACGCCGAGTTGACCGCCCGCATCGACGACCGCAGCTTCGAGGGGACGTGGGGGCCGCGCGCCGTGCGGACCCTCGACGACCTCCGGGCCCAGCTCGCGGCGGCCCGGCGGGACGGCTACCTGGTGCAGCGCGACGAGGCGATACCCGGGCTCAGCTCCATAGCCGCACCCATCCGCCAGGCCGGCGGCAGCGTGGCCGCCGCTTTGAACGTGGCCGTCCCGAGCGCCGAGTACGGCAGCCGTCAGCTCGTGGACCGCCTCCTGCCTCCGTTGTTGGCCGCCAGCCGGGAGATCTCCCGGCGCATGGGCGGCCCCGCCCTCTGAACCGACTCACCGAAAGCGAGATGATGCAGTCCGCGACCGATTCCCTCACCGACCCCGAAGACTGGCTCGGCCTGCGGGGGGCCCGGGTGCTCGTGGCCGGCGCCGGAGGACTCGGCGCGGCGTGCGCCGCGGCCTTCCTGCGGGCCGGAGCCCTGGTGGAGGTGGTCGACGCCGACGCCGACCGGGCGGCGGCGGCGGTCGACATCGGCGTCCCGGATCGTCCCGGCTCGGCCCGGGCCGGGGCCGCGGTCGCCGGGGCCGCGGTCGCCGCCGGCGTCCCCGACCGGCCCGCCGCAGACCGGCCCGCCGCAGACCGGCCCGCCGCAGACCTGGCGGTGGCCACCGTCGCCGATCTGAGCCGCCCCGAGGCGGTGCGCGCCACCATCGACGCCATGGTCGAACGCTGGGGCGGCATCGACGTGTGCGTCCACGCCGTTGGGATCAACACCCGCAAGCCGGTGCTCGACACCGACACCTCCGAATGGGCTCGAACCATCGAGGTCAACCTCACCACCGGCTGGCTGCTCGGCCAGGCAGCCGGTCGGAGGATGGTCGAGCAGGGCAGTGGGCGGATCGTGTACTTCTCGTCGGTGTCGGGCCTGCTGGCCCACAAGGACCACGCCCCGTATGCCGCCAGCAAAGGCGCCATCAACCAGATGATGCGAGTGATGGCCGCCGAGTGGGCCGGCCGGGGGGTCACCGTCAACGCCGTCGCCCCCGGATACGTCGAGACCGACCTGACGCGCGCCTACCTCGACCGGGACGGCAACCGGGGGCGTCTCGAGAGCATGGTGCCGGCCGGGCGGCTCGGTAGCCCCGAGGAGGTGACCGGCCCGGTCCTGTTTCTCGCCTCCCCGCAGGCCCGTTTCGTCACCGGCCATGTCCTGTACGTGGACGGCGGAAGGACGCTGGTATGAGCGGGCCCCGCCTCGCCACCCTCGAGGGCCGGGCCATCGTGATGTGGGAGTCGGGCTACGCCGACGTGGCTCGCAGCAGCGCGGGCCGATGGGGGCCCGACCCCCGAGGGCTGTTCGACGACTGGGACCGCTTCCGGGAGTGGGCTCGTGGTCTGGCCCCGAACGGCGACGGCGCCCCCTCCCCCGATCGCCTCGGGGCGCCGGTTCCCGAGCCCCGCCAGGTCTTCGCCATCGGTCTCAACTACCGGGCCCACGCCGCCGAGGCGGGCTACGACACGTCAGGCCTGCCGCAGGTGTTCACCAAGTTCCCGAGCTGCGTGGCCGGCCCGGTGAGCCGGGTGGCCGCCGTCAGCCCCCGCCTGGACTGGGAGGTGGAGCTGGTCGTGGCCGTCGGCCGTCGCGCCGAGCGTGTCGAGGAGGAACGAGGCTGGGACCACGTCGCCGGGGTGATGGTCGGCCAGGACCTCTCGGCGCGAGACGTACAGCTCGCCGGGGCCTCACCGCAGTGGAGCCTGGGCAAGTCCTTCCCCGGCTTCGGCCCCACCGGCCCGTGGCTGGTCGACCCCGAGGACCTCGACGACCGCGACGACCTGCCCATCGAGTGCTCGGTCAACGGCGAGGTGATGCAGCAGGCCCGCACCTCGCAGCTCATCTGGTCGGTGCCCCAGCTCATAGCCCGCCTGTCGGCGGTGTGCCCGCTCCTCCCCGGCGATCTGGTGTTCACCGGCACCCCGGCCGGGGTCGGCAACCGCCGGGACCCGCCGGTGTACCTGCAGCCCGGCGACCGCCTGCTCAGCCGGGTGGGCGGCGTCGGCGAGCTGGTCACCGACGTCGTCGAGCCCCCGCCGGGCGCACTACCGCCGCCGCCTCCGGGCGCCTGACCGGGGTCCCGCCGGGCGCCTGACCCGCCCTCCCGCTCAGTCGGAGTCGGGCGCCTGACCGGGGTCCCTCCGGGCGCCTGACCGGCGCTCCCGCTCAGTCGGAGTCGGGTACCGGCACCCGGAAGACCCGTAGCTGCAGGGCCAGCGTCCGGTAGTAGCCGACGAGGGTGGTGATCTCGAACACCCCCTTCGGGCCGAGAGCCTCCACCGCCTCCGCGTAGGTGTCATCGTCGATGTCACCGGTGTGGAGGAGGGCCCGGGCGGCCCTGAGGGCCACGTCCTCCACCGCATCGACTGAGGTCGGGATGGCGCCGGCGCGCACGGCGGCCAGCTCTGCCTCGCTGAGCCCCACGCCTCGCCCCACCGCCTCGTGGGCGAAGCGTTCGAAGGGGCTGTCCTCGGCCGCCGCAACGGCCAGGATGAGCAGCTCGCGCAGTCGGGCCGGTAGACCGGTGCCGTAGCGCAGCGCGGCGCCGAGCTCCTGCAGGGAGCCTCCCACCCGCGGTGAGCGCAGCATGGCGTCGAAGGGACCGTGGAGGCGCCCTTCGTCGTCGGTGAGCGGGAAGTACCTCGGTCCTGACGCTCTGGCTCCCGAAGTGACGGCGTCGTATACGACCCGCTGCTCGGCGTCGAGCTCGCCGGGGCGGAGGGGCGGCAGCCGTCGACGGCCGCGGTCGGCTCCGGTCATCCCGTCAGGCTAGTTCGACGAGCCCGGCACCGACCGGTTGGTTATCCCCCGACCCCTCGGCGCCGACCGGTCGGTCATCCCCCGACCCCTCGGCGCTGACCGAATCGGTCAGCCCACGACCCCGCGGCGCTGGGTGGCGAGGAGAATGCTGAACACGGCGACGGGCACCAGAGCGGAAGCGGCCATGGCCCGGTCGCCGAACGCCGTGGCCGTCACCCCCTGGACGGCGGGGGTGACGGCGGCGGCCAGGCT
>JAKAZC010000340.1 GCA_021826655.1 Actinomycetes bacterium
GTCCAGGCCGGCAGCGGCAGCCGCCTCCAGCACCGCCGTGGCCAAGGTGTGGAGCGACGGCGAGACGGTGTGATGGACGACCAGCAAGCGCGGCACCGCCGCAGGCTGGCACCGGCGGCGGGCACGTGCAAGCGGGACGGACGGTCAGCGCGCCGGCGGCCGCAGGGTGGCGACGATCCGGACCGGGCCGCTCGTACCAGCGGGAACGGTGACGGTGGCACCGGCCCGGAAGGTGCCCCCGCCGCCGCCGGCGGGTGCGTCGGCCACCAGGAAGGCGCCACCGGAACGGAACGTCCCGCCCGGTGCGCACACGTCCTGCTGGAGGCCGGAGACCGCCGTGACCCAGGCGCCGTGGACGGAGACGGGACCCGCCGGGCCGACGGCCCGCACCCACAGCGACCAGCCCACCAGGGTGCCCCTCGGGTCGACGACGGTGAAGGGGCCCAGCTGGGAGGTCGTGCCCGGTCGCACGTCGATCGCCACCGGGGTGACGCGGTCGGGGCCGCCGGGGAGGACGGACACCGAGATGGTCTGCGTCAGCCCGGTTGGGCCGCCGGCGGCCGGTGGGGCCGGGACGGCCGGTGCTGCGGGCTGCCCCCCGGGGGGGACACTCGCATGAGGGCACGGTGCCGGGTCGGCCGTGCCGGAGCTGCCGGTCGGAGTGGGGGATCCAGCTCCGGCAGCTCCGGCGGCCATGGCGCCGAGCGGGACGAGGAGCCCCGCGGCGGCCATGGAGATCAACGTTTGACGGGTCAGCAGGCGCACGACCCCTCCCTTCCGGTTCGACCGTCCAGCGGTTGACCGGTCGGAGGGCGCGCTCGCCTAGGGGCGCCTCCCGGCGCCCGGTCTCGATGGTCTGGCTGGTCGGTCTGTTGTGATTAGTGGGTCCAGTTGTGTGTTGGTTGCGTCGCTTTCTTGTGCGATTGTTCTGTCGTTTGGATTTGTTTGTGTGTTTTTAATGTCTTTTCATTACACTAGTTCATCGGCGCCGCAGGGGCCGCCGCTCAGGGCCGAAAGTCCCTAATCCCGTGGTGGCCCGCGGCCGGCAGGACCGCCCCGGGTAGGCTCCAGAGCGGTGCCCGGACCGGAGCGGGACGGGCGCGCCGGAGGGCGCAACCGAGGACGGGCCGGCCCGTGCCGGCCGAGGAGGGACGGATCGATGGCTGACGAGTGGGGTCCCCTGGCGGCACTGGCGGGCGAGTGGCAGGGCGACGGGGGCGGCCTCGACACGGCCTACTCCCACGCCGCCCACGAGGTCCTGAAGACGCCCTACACGGAGAAGCTGTCCTTCAAGCCCTTCGGACCGGTCCAGAACGGCCGCCAGACCCTCTACGGCCTCGACTACCGCACGGCCATGTGGCGGGGCGACGAGGAGAACCCCTTCCACACCGAGGTTGGCTACTGGCTGTGGGACGCGGCCGCCGGCGAGCTCATGCGCGGCTTCGTCGTGCCCCGGGGCATCACCGTGCTGGCCGGCGGTACGGCCGAGGCGGACGCCACCACCTTCACCCTGCACGCCGAGGCCGGCCACCCCCGCTTCTCCATCGGCGAGAACAGCTACCTGGCCGACCACGCCTCGACGAAGAGCTACACCGTCACCGTCACCGTCAACGACGACGGCACGTGGTCATACGACGAGACCACCATGCTGGTGATGGACGAGTTCGACGAGCCGTTCGCCCACACCGACCACAACACCCTCCACCGGGTCGGCTGACGGGCCGGGCCTCCCCCGGAGCCTTCCCCGTCGGCGCCGTCCACGTCGGCGCCACCGGTCAGATGTACTCGCGCCGGCGCATCCAGACCAGGGTGAACCACCCGATCACCGGCGGGATGTAGGAGGTGAAGAGCCGCTGGACGAACACGGCGGCCACCGCCTCGTCCTGAGGGACGCCGGCCGACGTGAGCGCCAGGATCATCCCCGCCTCCACCACCCCCACGCCGCCGGGGACGGGAGAGGCGCCGCCGAGCACGCCCGCCGCGGTGATGGCGACGAGCAGCGTGGCCAGCGAGAGGTGGGTGCCGAAGGAACGCAGTGACGCGCTGAGGGCCAGCGCCACCAGGAGCTGGAGGGCGAGTGACCCGCCGAACATCTGCACCAGGTTGCGGGGTCGGCGGCTGAGCGCCACCAACTGGTCCCGCACGTCCGTGAGCTTCGGCCGCAGCCGGTCCCGGGCCAGGCGCCGTAGGCGCGGGACGGCCAGCACCACGCCGGCCAGCACACCGACGGCCGCCACCACCAGGATCACGAGCCACACCAGGTGGGCATGGCCTCCCGACGGGGAGGACGTGACATGGAACGATCGCAGGCCGAAGGGGAGGGCCACGAGGAACAGTGCTCCCTTGACGATCCAGCTGACCGTTGAGACCAGCACCCCCGAGCTGACGGCGACGGTGGCGTCGATGCCCTGCTGCTGGAAGAAGCGCACGCGGGTGGCGATCTCCCCCATGGTGCCCCCGGCCAGGTTGACGAAGTCGTTGGCCAGGTCGAGCGCCATCAGCCGCCCGAAGGGAAGGGGCTGGAGGACGGCACCCTGGGCCTGGATCGCCTGGGCCGGGTAGGTGGCCACCGTGACCAGCGCCACCGCCACGACGAAGCCCCAGTCGGCCCCGGCGATGGTGCCGAACGACTTCCCCACGTTGACGAACACACCGAGCAGGGCCCACCCGCCGACGAGGGTGCCGGTCACCAGCGCCAGGTTCACCCAGCTCAGACGGCGCGTCTCCACCAGCTTGGGCACCTCGACCCCCACCCGCCCCGCCCCTGCGACCCGCAGGGCGGTCAGCTCCTCCTTCCGGCCCCGGTAGCGGGCCGACAGCGCGGGAGGGAGGGCCGCCCGCTGCAGCAGCGGCAGCGCGCTGGCCAGGACCTCAGGCCCCAGCTGCGCCACGGCGGCGTCGACCGCCGGCTCCGGTCCGACGGCCAGGCAGAGGGCGGCCAGCAGGCAGGCGACGTCCCGATCGAGTTGGGGATCGGTGGCGTCCGACACCGCCAGGCGGAAGTCGACGAAGCCGACATTGTCCCCGTCGATCACGACGGTGTCGGGGCCGATGGCCCCGTGGGCGACGCGCGCGGCGCGCAACCGCGCCACCTGGGCGAACGCCGCACCCACCGCCATCGGCGACAGCGCCGCAGGGACCGGCACCCGCGTCGATCTCCCC
>JAKAZC010000341.1 GCA_021826655.1 Actinomycetes bacterium
GGCGCAGATCAGCACGTTTCAGCGGGAGCCGAAGCCGGCGAGCGCCTCGTCCACGTGCTCCGAGAGGGTGGGATCGCCGCTCGAGAAGAGCGGGCCGTGCGGGCGCGGCCGATCGGCGGTGCGGGCCAAGGCGGCGACCGCCTCACGGATCAGCTCGGCCTCCGAGCGACCCGACGCGGCAGCCATCCGTCGGAGCGACTGCTTGAGCTCGTCGGGTAGGTAGACGGTCGTCTTGTTCACAAGTATAGGGTACCATATATGGCACCCTAGGCATGCGGCCTGTTCACCGGGCTCTGGTCGCAGGGGTTGCCGTGTCCCCTCGGTCCCCCCGCCGGTCGGGCGGGCCGGCCCGGAGCCCCGGGCGGGGCGGTGGCCCTCAGGCCAGGTTGTCGCCGCCGAAGATCTCGGAGACCGAGGTGTCCTCGAAGACGGCGTCGATGGCGTCGGCGATGATCTGGGCCACCGACAGCACCACCAGCTTGTCGAACCCGAGATCGGCCCCGATCGGGAGGGTGTCGGTCACCACCACCCTCGAGATGGGCGAGGACTTGAGCCGGTCGATGGCGGGGTCCGACAGCAGGGCGTGGGTGGCCATGGCCCAGATGTCGGCCGCCCCCTCCTCGCGCAGCAGCTCGGCCGCGGCGCAGATGGTGCCGGCGGTGTCGATCATGTCGTCGATGAGGACGCAATGGCGGCCGCGCACGTCACCCACGACGTGCCGGGCCTCCACCTTGTTGGCCGCCCCCCGGGGCCTCGTCTTGTGCACCAGGGCCAGGTCGCACCCGAGGTGCTGGCTGTAGCGCTCGGCCACCTTGACCCGGCCGGCGTCGGGCGCCACCACCACCACGTCGCCGTCGAGGCGGTCCCGCAGGTAGCCCTCGAGGACGGGTGCGGCCGTGAGGTGGTCGAAGGGCACGTCGAAGAACCCCTGGATCTGCCCGGAGTGCAGGTCGACGCTCACCACCCGGTCGGCGCCGGCCACCGAAAGGAGATCGGCCACCAGCTTGGCGGTGATCGGCTCGCGGCCGGTGGCCTTGCGGTCCTGGCGGGAGTAGCCGTAGTACGGGCAGACGGCGGTGATGCGCTTGGCCGAGGCCCGCTTGGCCGCGTCGACCATGATGAGCTGCTCCATGAGCGAGTCGTTCACCGGACCGCAGTGGGTCTGCACGATGAACACGTCACAGCCCCGGATGGAGCCGTCGTAGCGGCAGTGGATCTCGCCGTTGGCGAACTCCCTGAGGTTCGCCTCTCCCAGGGCCACCCCCAGGTTCGCAGCGATCTGCTCGGCCAGGACCGGGTGGGCCCGCCCTGACACCAGCACGAGGCGCCGTCGGGGAATGAGCTCCACGACCTCACGCTACCGCGTCCGCCGCCGCCGATCCTCGGTGGGGTCCTCGCCCGGCCGCGGGCGCCCCGGGCGGGCGCCCCGGGGAGCGCCCGACCTACGGGAGGACCGCCCCGGGGGCCACCACCCCGTCGTCGGGGACCGTGGCGCCCGGGCCGAGCACGGCGAAGGGCCCGACGGTCGCACGGGCTCCGATCACCGCCTCGGTGGCCGCGCACTGGCGCACCTGGGCCCGCTCCCCCACCGTGGTGTCGACGAGCACGGCGTCGGGACCGATCTCGGCCCCCTCGCCCACCGTGCAGTCCCCGCGGAGGATGACCCCGGGGAGGAGGGAGACGTCCGGGGCGAGCTCCACCCCGGCGTCGACGTAGGTGCGCTCGGGGTCCCACATGGTGACGCCCAGGCGCATCCAGCGCTCGTTGATCCGGTCCCGGAGCTCGGCCTCGGCCACGGCCAGCTGGGCGCGGTCGTTGACCCCGGCCGCCTCCATGGGGTCGGTCAGCATGAGGGACGGCGTCCGGTAGCCGGCGTCGTAGAGGACCCCGACCACGTCGGTCAGGTAGTACTCCCCCTGGGCGTTGGACGGGCTCAGCCTCCGGAGGGCCGGGGCCAGGACGCTCCGGCGAAAGCAGTAGATGGAGGTGTTCACCTCGCACACGGCGCGCTCCTCGTCGGTGGCGTCGGCCTCCTCCACCACCCGTGCCACGAGCTCGTCACGCCCGTGCACGATGCGCCCGTAGCCGGAAGGGTCCAGCACCTCGGCCGTCAGCAGGGTCGCCCCGGCGTCGTGTTGCCGGTGGTGACGGACCAGCGCCGCCAGGGTCGGCGGCCGCAGCAGCGGGGTGTCGCCGGGCAGCACCACCACGTCGCCGTCCCCGGAGTCGTCCTCGACCAGGCCGGTGAGCGCCACCGCCGTGGCGTCGCCGGTGCCCCGCTGGACCGGCTGCTCCACGAAGACGATGTCGAGGCCGGCGGGAGCCAGGTCGACCAGGGTCTTGGTGACCCACTCCCCCCGATGGCCCACCACGACCACCACCCGGTCGACGCGCAGGGCGGCCAGGGCGTCGAGGACGTGCAGCACCATGGGCCGGCCGCAGAGGAGGTGCAGGGGCTTCGGCCGGGCGGACTTCATCCTCGTCCCCTCGCCGGCGGCGAGGACCACGGCGGACAGGGGGCGGCTGGTCATCGGCTCATTCTTAACCCGCCACCGCGCCGGCCGCCCGGGCGGGCGCCGGTCGTCCGGTGCCGGCCCTGGCCGGAGGCACCTGGCAGGGGCGTTCGACGGGGGCGTTCGACCGGGGCGCGGCGGCCGACCTGCCTGCTGATCGGTAGCGTGGTGAGGTGCGCCGCACGATGCTGACCCGCCGGGCCATGGGGCTCCATGCGACCATCCTGGTGGTCCTCCCCGTCTTCGGGCTGCTCTGCGCCTGGCAGGTCCGCCGGGCCCTGTCGGGGAACGGCCTCAGCTGGGCCTACGTCTTCGAGTGGCCGTTCTTTGCCGGCTACGCCGTGTACCTCTGGTGGAAGCTGGTGAACGAGGACCCCGAACCCCTGTCGACGGCCGCAACCCGCCGGACCGAGCCCGCGTCCTCGGGCCTCGCCGCCGAGACGCAGCCCGACCTTGCGCCGACCTCTGGCCAGTGGGCGCCGGAGGCGGGGGAGGAACGGGCGGCCGCCGCGCGGTCGGCGGACGGCGAAGTCCCGCCCGACCCGGGGGACGGGGAGCTGGCGGCCTACAACCGGTACCTGGCCGAGCTCAACGCCCACGGCGCCCCCAAGCGGTGGTGACGGCGGCGCCGTGCGCCGCC
>JAKAZC010000342.1 GCA_021826655.1 Actinomycetes bacterium
CGCGTCGACCTTGCGACTGAGCGCCCGGAGCACCCCCAGCTTGTCGGCGACCTTGGACCCGCCGACCACCGCCACGAAGGGCCGGGCGGCGTCGAGCAGCAGGCCGCCGAGCACCTCCACCTCACGGGCCACCTGACGCCCGGCGGCGCTCGGAAGGAGGGCCGGGGGGCCGACCACCGAGGCGTGGGCCCGGTGCGCGACCCCGAACGCCTCGTTCACGTACGCGTCGAAGCCCTCGACCAGCTGGTGCACGAAGGACGGCTCGTTCGCCTTCTCCCCGGGGTAGAAGCGCAGGTTCTCTGTCAGGCTCACGCCCGGGCACAGCTCGTCGAGGCGCTCGCGGACCGGGTCCATCGCCCACTCCGGGTCGGGCGCCCCCTCGGGACGGCCCAGGTGCGAGCAGCACGTGACCTGCGCGCCCTGGTCGCAGAGCCAACGGAGCGTCGGGAGGGCGGCGCGGATGCGGAAGTCGTCGCTGACGAGCCGCTCCCCGCCGGCCGAGTCCTCGAGCGGGACGTTGAAGTCCACCCTGACCAGCACCTTGCGACCGTCGACGTCGGGAAGGTCCTCCAAAAGGGGCAGGCCCCGCAACGGCGCCGGTCGGCCGGAGCGGGTCACCTCGATCGGCTCCCGACCGGGTCGCCGGACGTCGCGGCGCGTGAGCCCGTCCGCGGCGTCACGATCGGGCTCCCACGATGACCGCCAGGTCGACCAGGCGGTTGGAGTAGCCCCACTCGTTGTCGTACCAGCCCTGCACCTTCACCAGGCTCGTCCGGCCGTCGATCGGCTGCACCATGGTCAGCCCGGCGTCGAAGGTGCACGAGGCGGGGGTCCCCACGATGTCCGCGGAGACGATCGGCTCCTCGGTGTAGTCGAGGACCCGATCGAGCGGCGGGCTCGACGCGGCGGCGGCGAAGGCCGCGTTCACCTCCGCCACGCCCGGGCGGCCCCCGACGACCGCGGTGAAGTCGGTGATGGAGCCCACCGGGACGGGCACCCTGAGCGAGGCCCCGTCGAGCTTCCCCCGCATCGACTCCAACACCAGGCTGGTGGCCCGGGCCGCCCCGGTCGAGGCCGGGACGATGTTGACGGCCGCCGCCCGGGCCCGCCGGAGGTCCTTGTGCGGCAGGTCGAGGAGGTTCTGGTCGTTGGTGTAGGCGTGCACGGTCGTCATGAGCCCGCCGACGATGCCGAACGCGTCGTCGACCACGCGGACCATCGGGACGAAGCAGTTGGTCGTGCAGGACGCGTTGGAGACGACCGTGTGGATGCTCGGGTCGTAGGTGGCGTCGTTCACGCCGACCACGAAGGTGGCGTCGGCGTCGGACGAGGGGGCCGAGATGATCACCCGGGACGCGCCGCCTTTCAGGTGCCCGGCGGCGTCGACCCGCGAGGTGAAGCGGCCGGTCGACTCGATCACCACTTCGACGCCGAGGTCCCCCCAGGGCAGCGCCGAGGGCTCGCGCTCGCTCAGCACCCTGATGCGCCGGTCCCCGACCACGATGTGGTCGCCGTCGACCCCCACCGTCTCGGGGAGGCGGCCGTGGGAGGAGTCGTACTGCAGGAGGTGGGCGTTCGTGCTCGGCGACGTCAGGTCGTTGACCGCCACGACCTCCACGGCGTCCCCGCCGTCCTGGGCGAGGAGGGCACGGACGAAGTTCCGCCCGATGCGCCCGAACCCGTTTATGCCAACCCGAACCGTCATGCTCCCCGTCCTCCTTCGGCCGGCCGGATGCTCATGCCAGCAGACGCGAGAGTGCTCCCGCCAGTCTGCCAGGATCGTGGGCCAGCGCGCTCGTACCCGTCAGGGGGACGTCCACCAGCACCGGGGACCCCGCCGAGCCCGGGCCGAGGGGGCCGGCCGGCATCCCCGACGAGGTGTCGCAGACCACGACGTCCACCTCGATCCCGTGCCGGGCCAGGGCGTCGAGATGGGCGGCGACGTCGTAACCTGCGGTTTCGGGGACCTGCGGGTGCAGGTTGCAGACGTACACCCTCTGCGCCCGGGTCTCCCGGATGGCCGCCGTGATCCCCGGGACCGCGGCGGCGGCGAGCACGCTCGTGTACAGCGACCCCGGCCCGATCACCACCTGGTCGGCTCGGGCGATCGCGGCGACCGCCTCGCGGGGGGGAGCGCCGTCGGCCGGCACGAGCGAGATGCGGCGGATCCTCCCGGCCGAGGACACGGCGACCTGGCCGGCGACCTCTCCCTGCTCGGCCTCGGCCTTCAGCACGACGGGCTCGACCGTGGCCGGGAGCACCCGGCCGACGGCACCCAGCATCGCCGCCGCGGCGTCGACGGCCGACACGAGGCCCCCCGCGGCCACCAGCCCGGCGAGGACCAGGTTGCCCAGCGAGTGGCCCTCGAGCTCACCCTCCTCGAACCGGTGCTCGAACGCCTTCACGGTCAGCGTGTCCGGGTCGGCCAGAGCGACCAGGCACTTGCGGAGGTCCCCCAGCGCCACCACGTCGAGCAGCTCGCGCAGGCGCCCGCTCGACCCGCCGTCGTCGGCGACCGACACCACCGCGGTCACCTCGGAGGCGTACCGGCGCACGGCCCGAAGGGTCGCTGCGGTGCCGTGGCCGCCGCCGACCGCGACCACACGCGGGCCCCCGGGCGACGGCGTGCCCCCGGGCACCGGCGTGTCCCCGGGCACCGGCGTGTCCCCGGGCGGGGGCGTCGCCCCGGTTGTCGGCGTGTCCCCGCTCACCGGCGTGTCCCCGCTCACCGGTCGATGTCGCGGTGGAAGACCGTGGTCGCGATGCCGTGGGCGGCGAGCCGCTCACCCAGGGCCTCGGCCACGGCCACCGACCGGTGACGCCCGCCGGTGCAGCCGACGGCCACGGTCAGGTAGGACCTCCCCTCCCGCACGAACCCGGGGAACAGCATGGCGAGCAGCTCGTCGAGCTTGGCGAGGAACTCGGGGGTCTCCGGCTGCGCCATGACGAAGTCCCGCACCGCCGGATCGAGGCCGCTCAGGCCCCGGAGGTCCTCGGACCAGTAGGGGTTCGGCAGGAAGCGGCAGTCGAACAGGAGGTCGACGTCCAGCGGGATCCCGTGCTTGTAGCCGAAGCTCAGGATGGAGGTCTGCATCCCCGACCCCTCGCCCTCGCCGCCGAAGAGCTCGAGGATGCGGCTGCGGAGCTGGTTG
>JAKAZC010000343.1 GCA_021826655.1 Actinomycetes bacterium
CGGCGCATCCGAAGCAGTAGTAGCGGTCGTCGTCGAGGTAGAGACGCAGGGAGGGGGTGCGGTCGGGGTGGCCGTGGGATGGCAGCGGGCAGCGCACGGTCACCGAGCCGGTGTCGGTGGGCAGCGCGATGCCGGTGCGTCGCGCTACCTCAGCGAGACGGTGGTGGCGCAGAGCGGCTTCGATCAGGGAGGGGCCGCTCACAGTGACACCCCCACGGCCACAGTGGGCTGGTCGACGGTTGCCGGTGCCTGTGTGGCTGGCCAGGCGGGGTGGTGGGAGCGGCCGAGCCGCTCGTGGGCGAGACGGGCCGACGGTGACAGCCTGGCGGTGCGCCGAGCGGGCAGGTCGGGCAGGGCGACTCGTACGGCGATGATGTCGGCCCCGCGTTGGGCGGTCTCGAAGGCGACGAGGCGACCGAGGGTGCGCGAGATCGCCGAGTTGGTCCCGAGGCTGTCGCCGAGTCCGAGGCTGGTGGCGAGGTCGGTGCTGTCGATGGTGACGCCGGGCCGGGTGGTGGCGATTCGGGCGAGTCGCTGCCACGCCCAGGTGGCGGACGGTCCGAGGACGCCGAGCCACACTCCTTCCACGTAGGGGGAGCCGGGCCGATGCCCGTGGGCTTCGATGACCGTGTCGGGCCAGGCGACGACGGTGAGCCGGGGCGGGGTGGCCTGGTTGGTCTGGGGCCGGTTCACAGTGCCACCTCCTCGCTGACTGCCACCGGTGTGGTGTCGGGGGCGGACGTGGTGGTGTGGCGCCTGCCGTCTCGGTACCACTGGCCACGGCGGTCGGCGTAGCCGACCACGACGGGCAGCTGGCGGCTGCTGGACGGCTGGGTGTGGAGCACCACCCCGGCGCCGAGGCGGGTGACACCGAGCTCGGGACTGCGAGTCAGGCCGTCGGCGGCGACGGCTTGGCTGTAGTCGACGGGGAGGGAGACGCCGACCTCGGCGGCCGCCCGGCGTAGTCCGGAGGCGGCCCATTCGACCTGATGGCGAGATGCGAGACAGGCCATCAGAACGGGTTCCCGTTCGACGATGCTGGATCGTTGGAGGCGGCGTCGGTGACGAGTTCTTCGAGGTCGACAGGTTCGGTGTCGCGCTGGTCGATCCACCACGACGCAGGGTCGATGCGCCGGGCGGGGTTCTCGATCCGGACGGCGTAGTCCTCCTCGGCCAGGTCGAGGGTGTCGTGGGCGCCGGCGAGGAGCTGGTGGCGGACCCGCCGGCCCCACTCGACGGCCTTGTCGGAGCCGTCCAGGGCAGGCATGGCCGCCCTCGTCTCCCACCCTTCGGTCTCGGCCAGTTCCTCGGCGCGCCGCCCGGCCAGCCACGGGGCGCGTTCGCAGGCGGCCGTGGCGTCCAGTCCGGCCTTCCAGCAGTTGGCACAGTCCCGGGTGGCCAGCCAGCGGGCGTAGCCGGCATGCTCGGACGGCCGTCTGGCGGGCAGGTCGTGGGAGGCAGCGGTTCTGCGGGCACGGTGCCCGCAGGCGTGGTGCGCCTCCCAGGTGGTCTTGGCGGCCCTGCCGTTGAGAGTCATGGTGACCTCCTCGCTGGAGGCCGCGACCTGCGACCTCTATACGGTCACCGGCGGAAGGTCCACGCTATTGAGCGGCCTGGTCGATCTCGGCGTCGCCTCGCCGCACAACGTCGCCGGCCACGAACCGGTCCCACTCGCCGTCATCGACGGTTCGCAGCGGCGTCGGCGAGTCGGAGTGGGTAGCGCCACAGCCCAGATCCGCGGTCCAGGCCTTGAGCAGCGCGGCGATGTCGCGCAGCGCCCGGAACCAGTCGAGCGAGGCGGTCGCCGGCGCGGTTGGGGCGAAGCTGGACCGCTCGTGGTCCCGGAGAGCGGAGAGTGCTTCGACGTGGTCGTTGTGACGCCACCAGCAGCGGGGGATGACGTGGTGGTCCAGATGGGCGAAGCGGCCCTGGAGGGCCTCGACCCAGGCCCGCAGCTCGTCCCATTCGGCGGCTGCGTCGGCGGAGGGCAGCGACGGCCAGTGCGTAGGGGCGGCGACATCGGCGGGGTCTCCACCGTCGAAACCGCGACTGTCGAACGTGGTCGGGTCGAAGGTGCTCGGGTCGAAGTTGGTGGTGTCGAGGCTGGCGGCGATGATCTGGGCGAGCTGGTCGAGCGGGCGGTCGGCCCCGCCGCTTCTTTCTCCGGGCGTCATTGGTTCTCCTGGTCGGCTCGGCGGAGGCGGGCGACGATCACGTCGGTTGCCTGAGGCCGACCGACCCGCCGCCATGCCGGGTTGGAGTCCAGGATCTGGTGGAGTCGGGTGTGGCAGGCCCGGTCGAGGGGGATCAGATCGGCGTTCGCTTCGTGGCCGAGACGGTCGTAGCTGCGATGGTGAAGGTCGCCGTGGCGCAAGGTCCACGGACCCCCGCACACGACACAGGTCGGCTCCGTTCCATGGGCGGCCATCCAGTCGTCCAGCCACCGTTGCCGCCGGTCCTGCCATGCGCCGCTGGCCATCCAGGCGGCGTACTCGGCCCGTCGACAGACCCGCCGCCGCGACCAGGGAAGACCGGGTCGGGGGTCACGCATTCTGCACCACCTCGGACACCACGTTGGCGGGGAGGGCTCCGGCGAGCATCTGGCGTTCCCACCCCTGGCGGGCGCCGGTCAGTCCGGTGGCGTCGGGCCGTGCGGTCCACGGTTCCAGGCGCATCATGATCGGTGGGGCGGAGCGCAACAGGAGCAGCCCGGTGCCGATCGGGAGTCGGCGCAGCTCGGACGGCTCGAGGATCGGCCGGTGCCGGGTTACCGACGACACCGACCGGCCGCCGGTACCGCCGGTGCGGGTCTCGGACCATTCGGTCACCTCCCGTTCGCCGATCAGCCGCGCGATATCGCCCAGATCGTCCGCGTTGGCGGAGCCGCCGAGGATGACCTTGGCGATGGCGGAGTCCCAGATCGCCCCGCCCGCTTCGCGTCCCCAACGGTCCCGGGCCTGGGCGAGCGATTGGAGGACAGCGACGGTGGTGATCCCCGACCCTCCGCCCTCGGACATGAGGGCTGGCAGGGAGGGGAGGGGGTAGTTGGCGGCCTCGTCGAGGATCAACGCCAACGGCGGGTCGAGACGCTGCCCGGCCGAGCGGGCGGCGAGACGCCGTGCTGCGTCGACGAGATCCTCGATCAGCGCC
>JAKAZC010000022.1 GCA_021826655.1 Actinomycetes bacterium
TTGCGGATCGCGGGCCACACCAACATCGCGGCCGGCATTCGTTCGGTCGGTCGCAACATCACACGGGCACTCGAACTCCTCGGCCTGTGACCGCTGGACTTTGACGCTCACCCTGGGGGTGGGCCCGGGAGCATGCAGGCGTGGACGCCGTGGACGTGGGTAGGGCATCAGCATGCACCGTGCCTGGATCGACCCCTTCGACGACGCGCGTCCGAGCGATGGCCGCGACCCGTGGTTCGACGACCCCGGGGTTCCGTCATCCCGATCGTGGGCGTCCTGGACGGGCCTCCTGGCCTGGTCGGTCGCCGCGCCGCTCGTCGTGGCGCAGTGGGGATGGGTCGGATGGGGTGCGGCCGCCCGCCACCTGCGCCGTGTCGACCCGCCGGCGGCCCGCACTCCGGACGCGACGGCGCGGCGCACCCGCCCGGGCGGCCTGACCCGATGCCGACGCCCGTCCCCGACAGTGTGTCCACCCTCCTGGTCGACCTGGACGGCACCCTGGTCGACACCACGTTCGTCCACACCATGGCCTGGTCGCTCGCCTTCGACGACGCGGGCGCCCCCCACCAGCCCATGTGGCTCGTGCACCCGCTGGTCGGCACGGGCGGTGACGAGTTGGTCACCCGCCTGGTGGGCGAACCCTCGGACGAGGTGGTCGCCGCCCACGCTCGCCGGTTCGCCGAGCACCTGCCCGGGGTGCGGGTCCTGCCCGGCGCCGATGACCTGCTGGCCCGGGTCACCGCCACAGGGCGCCGGGTCTGCATCGTCACGTCGTCCGGTGACGAGGTCGCGGACGCCCTGGTCGCCCTGCTGGGCGGCACGGGGGCGGTGGACGACGTCGTCCACGGGGGCATGGTCGCCACGCCCGGACCCGACGGGAGCCTCATCGGTCTGGCACTGGAGCGGGCGGGGGTCCCGCCCACCTCGGCGCTGGCCCTGGGGGACTCGGTGTGGGACGTGGCCTCGGCGTCTGGTGCCGGTGTGTCCTGTCTGGGGATCGAGTCCGGAGGGACAGCACGCGTCGACCTCTACCGGGCCGGCGCGGTCGACGTCTTCCGGGACGTCCGGGCGCTGGTGGACACCTGGGATGCGTTCGGGCCGGGTACCGCCGGCGCCACCTGAGTCCGGCGGGGTCGGCCATGGGATCCGCCAACGGGACGCCGGTGCCGATCGGCACCCGCTGCCGGGCGATCGGCGTCGCGGATGCGTGCCGGTGCGTCCGGGACGTTCGCCGGGTCAGTGCCCCACCGAGTGTCTCCCGCCGCCGTCCCGGCCGCGCACGCAGGGGCCCACCGGGGGCGTCGCCGGCGGGACGGCGGGGACCGGAGTGGTGACGGCGACGGTCGGCGCCGCCACCGGGGTCGTCGTCGTGGTGGACGACGGGACCGACAGCGTGCTCGTCGAACCGACCCCCGGTCCGGCCGGGGCCCCGGCCACGGTCGTCGACGGCGTCTGGATCCGCGGCGATCGGGCGACCTGCTTGCCCAACGTGAGCCCTACGAGGAGCAGGAAGGCCACGACGACGAGGGACCCGACGACGTAGACCGCCCGCTCCAGGACCCGATGCGGGGTCAGGCTCACCCCTGCGGGTGGGAGGCGACGGTGGCCTCACGCCCCGGCTCGAGCTGGCGGGGGACGCGTCGGGTCCGGCGTCCGAGACGGGCGTGCCAGCGGTTGGCCTCCCGGGCGGCGAGGCGGGTGGTCGCCGGATCGCCCTCCTTCACCGACCGGTCGTGACGCATGGAGCCGACCAGCACGGGCACGACGGCGATGGCGATGGCGAGTACGGCGAGTGGGATGATCAGCCAGAGTACGGTCATGGTGTCTTGGCGGGCGGTACGGGGCACCCGCTTCCTCCTTCGTCACGTCGTACCCCGGCCCGGGAGGGCCAAACCCGGTTCCCGCGTGGTCACCAGGTCGGGCCGACGTGCCGCCCGGGAGCCACGTGGGCCGGGGCGGCACGTGCCGTCAGCCGTCCGACGGGACATCCGAGGGGGCGTGCGACCCGAGTGCCTTCGCCACCACCGCCCCGATGCCCGGGTCCACCTTCCGCCAGTACTCGGCGACCCGGGTGGACACGTCGTCGTCGAGCCCGGGCCCGTGGGAGGCGTGGGTGACGATGTTGGTGACCAGGTGGTCCCGGTCGGTGTCCGACATCACCTGGCGCACCAGCGTCCCGGCCTGAGAGAAGTCGTCGTCCTCCCGGTGGGGCCGGTAGGCGGCCCGGACGATCTCACCGGACAGCCCGTAGGTGGGCTCGGCTCCCGTGGTCGACCGGGCCCGGGGCCCACCGGCGGAGTTCGGGGCGTAGACCGGGTCGTGGCCGGCCACGACCGTCATCGGGCCGTCGATGTTGTAGCTGTGGACGGGGACCACGGGACGGTTCACGGGGAGCTGGAGGTAGTTCGGCCCGATGCGGTACCGGTGGGTGTCGGGATAGCTGAACAGGCGCCCCTGCAGCATCTTGTCGGGACTGGGCGCGATGCCGGGCACGAAATTCGACGGTTCGAAGGCGGCCTGCTCCACCTGGGCGAAGTAGTTGTCCGGATTGCGGTCGAGGACCATGCGGCCCACGGGGACGGGCGGGTAGTCACCGTGTGGCCAGACCTTGGTGACGTCGAACGGATTGATTCGGTAGTCGGCGGCGTCCTCGAAGGGCATGACCTGGACCTCCGGGCGCCATTCCGGTGCGTCGCCCCGTGCGATGGCCTCCCACAGGTCGCCACGGTGGAAGTCAGGGTCCTCGGCCGTCATCGCCCGTGCCTCGGAATCGGTGAAGTTCTGGATCCCCTGTTCGGTGATGAAGTGGTACTTGACCCAGTGGCGGTCGCCGCCCGCGTTCACCCACAGGAAGGTGTGCGAGCCGTAGCCGTTCATGGTCCGCAGCGAGCGCGGGGTCCCGCGGTCGGACATGAGGATCGTCACCTGGTGGGCGCTCTCCGGCGACAGGGTCCAGAAGTCCCACTGCCCGTTGTGATCCGTGCGCCCGGTGTCGGCCCGCCGCGTCTGCGAGTGGATGAAGTCCGAGAACTTCGACGGGTCGCGGATGAAGAAGACCGGGGTGTTGTTCCCCACCAGGTCGTAGTTCCCCTCCTGCGTGTAGAACTTGAGCGCGAACCCGCGGGGGTCCCGCACCGTGTCGGGAAATCCCTGCTCGCCCGCCACCGTCGAGAACCGGGCCAGCATCGGTGTACGGACACCCGGGCGCAGGAAGTCGGCGCAGCACAGATCGCCCACGTCCTCGGTCGCCTCGAAGAAGCCGAAGGCTCCGTGGCCCTTCGCATGGACCACGTGCTCGGGCACCCGCTCCCGGTTGAAGTGCGCCATCTTCTGCAGCAGGTAGTGGTCCTGCAGCAGCAACGGGCCGTCCGGTCCGGCGGACAGCGAGTACTCGTCACTCGGTGCCCGCACCCCGGCGTCGTCGGTGGTGGCTGGAGGCGCGTCGGGGTCGTGGTCGGTGGTCATGGCGGGGATCCTCTCGACGGGTGCGTACCTCCAGACACCTGCCCCGTCGGTGGGGCGCCAAACCTGGGGGTCCGGCGGTCGGGCCGTCAGGCGCCGCCGATCCGGGTACGCGTCCGCACGACCAGACCGCCGCAGGTGTTCCGGATCTGCACGAGGTCGCAGAGCTGGTTGGCCAGCCACAGCCCGCGGCCACCGACGCTGTCGGGGTCGGGACGGAACCTTCCCACCAGGGGATCGACGATCGTCCCGGCACCGTCGAGCTCGCACACGAACCAGTCGCCGTCCGTCCAGCAGCGGACGGTCCCGCCGGAACCGCCGTGGAGCACCGAGTTCGCGGCGATCTCGTCGACGGCGAGGACGACGTCCGCACTCCGGTCGTGGGACAGTCCGGCCCGCTGCGCGGCGGCCTCGACGAACCGCCGGACCGATCGCAGTCCGTCGGTCCCGAACGGGATCTCCGTCGTCGGCCCCGGTGGCGGCCGGAGCGGTCCGTCGAAGAGGTGGTCGGCGAGACCGTCCGCCCGGAACGTGGGGCTCGGACCCGACGTACCGGACTCGTGGATGCGGCGGTGGGTGGCGCGGGCGTCGTCCAGCACCCGACGACCGAGGGACCCGTCGTAGGGGCACAGCAGGAGGAACTCCCGCCCGGGGAAGCACCGGTCGAGGAGGCGTTCGTGGCGCTGGCACTCGTCGATCTGTTCGGCGCAGCGGTCGGCATAGACCAGCTCGCCGACCCCACGGCAAGCCGAACCCGGGACCTCGTCGAGGAAATCGCTCCAGACGCCGATGATCCGCGCCGGGTTGTCGCCGACGGTCCGCATGTCGGCGAAGCGCACCGCCCCGGACCCGTCGGGGAGTGCCCGGCGGAGGGCGTCCGACCGCTCACTGGGAACGGCGATCAGCACCCGCTCGCCCCGCGACAGGCCCGCCCGGACGAAGTCGGCCACCTCGGTGACGTACTCGTCGAGGTCCCGGTACACGAGGGCCTCGTGGCGGTAGCCGTCGGGGTCCGGGGGGTGCACCGCAGGGGTGGGGGTCGCCGTGGACGTCATCTCGCACGCCGATCGTATCGGCGCCACCGTGGTCCAACGGGAACCACGGCCTCCGCGCCTTCGACGCACGAGGCCACCGGCCGTTGGCGGGACGGGACGTCTCGGTGGATGGGTGGCACGGGTACCTCACGGTCTGCGGCGCAACGGCGCGGTCTGGGGCGGAGCGGCCCCGATCTACCCGGATTCGGATGGGCCAAACATCGGGCATGGCGACGATGGTTTCGTGCCATCCGTTCGGGGGAATATTGGTGGTCCCGAAGGCGCCTGCGCCGTCCGGGTGGGGACAGTGGGCCAGCGACGACATCGGACCAGTCGGGAGGGCATGCCGTGGAGGCGACCGGGTCGTCCGGGTGGTGCGTACCTCAGTCCGGCGGCAGGTCCCGCGGACGAGCGACCAGGCACCAGACCCGCTTGCCGCCCGGCAGGAACTCGACGCCCCAGCGGTCCGCGAGGCGTTCGACGATGACCGTCCCCCGGCCGCCCGTGTCGGTCGATCCGGGCGCACGGGGCAACGGTGGCAGTCGGCTCCCGTCCTCGACGGCGACCACGACGTGGTCGACCCCCGACAGCACCGTCATCATGATGGGTGGCGCACCGTGCCGGACGGCGTTCGCCACCAGCTCGGATCCGCAGACGGCTGCCAGTTCCGCACTGTCCGGGGCGTCGGTGCCCACCGCATTGCGGATGACCGATCGCGCCCCGGCGACGGCCGACGCCGACGAGTCGAGGAGCACGTCCCGCCGGACCACGTGTGTGGCGGCCCCGATGACCGACTCCCGGGCGGCGACCAGCAGCGGTGGAACTCGTCGTGCGCGGTCGGCTCCCCCGGGGGGATGACGCCTCGGTCGATGCATGGGACTCCGTTCCTCGGTTCGGGTCACCTACCCGCGTGCTGCGGAGGCAAACCGGGAGCGTCGTCCGGCACGTGGTTGGGACCGGCTCGACGGGGTGGGTGTCCCGTGAGGCGTACCGGCCCGGGTCCGCGGAATCCGCCACCGTCCCCCGGGGCCGGTGCGCCTCACCCCTCGACCGCTCGTCGCGGCGTGCACCGGACGCCGGCGGGCACGGCTGCGGCCGGCCCGGGTGCTGCGATCCGTCGGCGTGCGCACCGTTTCGCGTCGCCCCCGGGTGGGTAGCGCACCTTTCGACACGGAGTCGGGTGCCGGTCGCGAACGTGCGGCCCGGTGGGTTCCCGTCACGTGTCGACCGGGTGCGAGGAGGAGGAAGAGGCTGTGACGACGGGCACCGACAGGGACATCGTGACGTTGCTGCGCACTGACCATGACGACATCCGGACGCTCCTGGCCCACGTGGGTTGCGGCGATCCCGACCGTCGGAGGGAGGGATCGCACCGTCTGCGCGGGCTGGTGATCCGTCATGAGGTCGCCGAGGAGCTGGTCGTCTACCCGGCGCTCCTGGCCCGGCCCGGCGGCGCGGCCGTGGCCCGTTCGCGGTTGGCGGACCAGGAGCGGATCGAGGAACAGCTCATCGCCCTCGATCGCACCGGCGCGTCCATCCGCGAGTTCACCGCCGGGTCGACCCGCCTCGTGCTTGACCTTCTCGGCCACCTCGACACGGAGGAGTCGCAGGTGCTGCCCCTCCTGGCCACCGGGATCGGTGCACGTCGACGTACCGTGCTCGGCCAACGCTTCCTCGAGGTGAAGGGTCTGGCGCCTCTCCGCCGTGTGGCACCGGGAGTCCGTGTGCCGGCCGGCCCGACCATCGTGGACGGGACCTCGGCCGTGGCTATCTGGTTGCGGGACTGCGCGGCGGCCCGAACGTCGGCCTCCTGACCGCCACCCCGTGCCACCTGCCGCGTGCTGCGGTCCTCACGCGTTCCCGGGCCTCGCGCCGCCTGCGTTCCGGACGAACAGCAGGAACTCGAGGGGACTGTCGGCGAACACGGGGTGGAGCCCGTGGATCCGGCAACCGATGCCGTCGTTGCGCAGCCGGGCCCACAGTTCCGCAAGGGCGACCGCACCGGACTCGTCGACGCGGTCGAGTGCCGCGACGTCGATGACGACCTCGTCCAGCCCGGCACGGACCAGCTGCTCGTACCCGGCGGCGAGTGCCACCTCCGAACCGGCGTGGAGGGCTCCGGTCAGCACCAGATCACACCGGCGCCCGGCCCACGCCAGGGCGGCACGGAGTTGATCCGGGCACGGAGCACCTGCTCGGGTGGCAGCCGGTCGGGTCGCGGGGTCGGTCGGACCGACGGAGGAGAAGCGCATGCCCCTGGGGATACCCACGGTGGGGGGTCTGAATCACCTTGTCCCGGGTTCCGGCGCGCGTGCCCTCGAGCGTCGCTACCCTGGGGCGGCAGGCCTGAACGTGGGAGTGCCGGGTTTGTGGTCGGCGGGTACGGGTAGATCAGGCCCACGGCCCGACCGGTCGGGGACGAACCGGCCACGGACACGATCCCGTGCCGGTGGGTGGACGAGGGAGGAGTGGACACGGTGGACCAGGCGTTCGCAATCTCGGAGGACCGCCGCAGCGGGACGACGGTGGTAACCGTGTCCGGCGAGGTGGACGTGGCGACCGCGCCCGCGCTGCGCGACCGCCTGGACGACATCATCGGCGCGGGCGTCGGCGGAGCGGTGGTCGTCGACCTGGGTGCGGTGACGTTCATCGACTCCACCGGACTGGGTGTCCTGATCGGTGCCCGCAAGCGCTGTGCCGACGAGGGGCGGGAACTGCGGGTGGTGGTGGGCGAGCCTCGGATCCTCAAGGTATTCGAGATCACCGGTCTGACCGAGTTGTTCTCCATCCATCCGTCACTCGACCTGGCCCTGACGGCCTGAGCCGGCTGTGCACGTGACTGCGGACACCCCCGACCGGGACGGGTCGACCATCGGGCCGGGGCCGAGCGGCATCGTGGAGCTCGCCATACCGGCCGGGTCCGATCTGTTGGTCCTGGCCCGGCTCGCCGTGGCCAACATCGCCTCGCGCTCGGGATTCGACATCGAGGAGATCGACGACCTGCGGTTGGCGGTCGACGAACTCTGCCTGTCGGTGCTCGACGGACGGCGCCGCGGTCGCCTGGTCCTGCGATTCGACGGCACGGCGGACCGGATCGAGGTCCGGTGCCACTACGAGGGGGACGACGAACCGACGGACGGTGGTGGGGTGGAGGACGGCACGGACGGCCTGTCCGGGCGCATCCTCGACGCGCTGGTCGACGAACACGGCCCGGTTGCCCCGGGCGGGTGGCACGGCGCCCGGCTCGTCAAGCGCCGCGCCGTCCGCGATGCCTGATGGCCGCCGGCTCCGCCCGGGTGACCACCCGCGCCGACTTCGTCGAGTTCGCCGCCACCCAGGACGTGGGTCTGCGGGACCGGTTGGTGGAGGCGCACCTGGGCCTGGCGCACCAACTGGCGCGCCGGTTCGCCAACCGCGGTGAGACCGAGGACGACCTGGTGCAGGTGGCGTCCCTCGCCCTGATCAACGCCGTGGACCGCTTCGACCCGGAGCGCGGCTTCGAATTCAGCACGTTCGCCACCCGGACGATCCTGGGCGAGCTGAAGCGGCACTTCCGGGACAAGGGTTGGGCGGTCCGGGCGCCGCGCCGGATCCAGGAGCTGTACCTGGAACTGGGCGCTTCGGCCGAGGTACTCGCCCAGGAGCTCGGACACCCGCCGACGGTCCGGGAGTTGGCCGATCGCACCGGTGCGACCGAGGAGGCCGTGCTCGAGGCGCTCGAGGCCGGCCAGGGCTACCGGGCGACGTCGATCGACGCCCCCGACGACCGGGAGGGCACGCTGGCGGCCCGACTGGGTGGGCTCGATCCGGGATTCGTGGGGAGCGACGACCACCAGGTCCTGGTGGAGGCGTTGCAGACGCTCCCGGAGCGCGAGCGGACGATCGTGGGACTCCGGTTCGTGGAGGGACTCACCCAGTCCCAGATCGCCGACCGCATCGGGGTGAGTCAGATGCACGTGTCGCGCCTTCTGTCGGCGAGTATCGCCCGACTCCGGGAGTCGTTCGTCCCCGGACCGTAGGGTGACGGGGTGTGCCGGCGGCGGGTTGCCCCACGTGCGTCAGGCGCCCGGGGGGAGCTGGGCCACGGTCAGGAAGAAGTCGTCGACCTGGCAGACGACCCGCGTGAAGTCCTCGAGGTCGACGGGTTTGGTCACGTACGCGTTGGCGTGGAGGTCGTAGCTCCGCAGCACGTCCTCGTCGGCCCCGGACGTGGTGAGGACGACGATGGGGATGGACCGCAGGTGCGGGTCGGACTTCACCTGGGCGAGCACGCCCCACCCGTCGAGCCGCGGGAGGTTGAGGTCGAGCAGGACCAGGTCCGGACGTGGCGCCCCCGCGAACTCCCCCTGGCGACGGAGGTAGGCCACGGCCGACTCGCCGTCCTCCACCACCCGCAGATTGTGAGGTGTGGACGCACCGGCCAGCGCTTCGCGTGTCAGCACGACGTCACCCGGGTCGTCCTCGACGATCAGGAGGTCGACGGCGGTTCCGTCTTGTCTGGCTCGCATGCGGCACGTCCTTCCTGATCGTCCGGAAGCGTGAAGCATAGGCGTGCTCCGCCGGTGAACTCGGTGTCGACCCAGATCGTCCCCCCGTGGTGGTCGACGATCTTCCTGCAGAGCGCCAGGCCGATGCCGGTGCCGTCGTAGGCGTCCCGCCCGTGGAGGCGCTGGAAGATGACGAACACCCGATCGGCGAACCGGGACTCGATCCCGATGCCGTTGTCGGCCACGGCGAACTCCCATGCGCCGTCGCGTCGTCCGGCCGTGACGGAGACCACCGGTGCCGAGTCACCCCGGAACTTGACCGCGTTGCCGATGAGGTTCTGGAACAGCGAGGTCAGCAGCGCACGGTCACCGTCGACGGTGGGGAGGGGCCCGATCCGCACGGAGGTCGACGCCTCGTCGATCAGGCGTGCCAGGCTGGACACGGCCTCCCTGGCCGTCGCACCGGTGTCGACCGACCGGAATCCGTCGGTGCCGCGGCCCACCCGGGAGAACTCGAGCAGGTCGTTGATGAGCTCCTGCATGCGCTTGGCGCCGTCCACCGCGAATCCGATGTAGTCGTCGGCCCGGTCGTCGAGTCGGCCCTGGTAGCGCTGCTGGAGGAGCTGGACGAAGCTCGTCACCTTGCGCAGTGGCTCCTGAAGGTCGTGGGATGCGACGTAGGCGAATTGCTCCAACTCCTCGTTGGATCGCATCAGGTCCAGGTTCCGCTCGGCCAGGTCCGCCCGTGCTGAGTCGACCGCGCCGAGTTCGCTGACGATCCGGAGCCGCATCGCCTCCACGTCGGCACCCAGTTCCGCGAGCTCGGGGGGCCCCGACGGTTCGATGGCACGCTCCAGCCGTCCGTCGGCCACCCGGCGCACGGAGTCACCCAGCGCCGACATGGGCTCGACCACCCACCGGCGGAGCGCGCGGGCCAGGAGCAACCCTGCCGCCACGACCAGGAGGAGCGCGACGACGAGGGAGGCGATCAGCTCGTCCGTCGCCGTGGAGAGCTCGTTGCCGGTGGCGGAGCGCTCCGACGACAGCGCCGATTCGAGCGCGTCGAACCGGGCCCGCACCAGATCGAACCGGGTCTTGCCCGGTCCGAGCAACTGGGACTCGGCGTAGGCCGTGTTGCCACTGCTGGTGGCCTGCACGGTGGGCAGGGCGAAGTCCGACCTCCAGCTGGACGCCGCCCGCTCGGCCGCCGCGGTCAGCTGCTGGAGGTGGGGGTGGCCGGTGATTGACGCGTGCAGCTTGGCCGACGCCGATCGCTGCGATGCGGCACCGTCGAGGTAGGGCTGGAGGAACGCGGCGTCCTGGGTGAGCAGGTAGCCCCGGATCCCGGTCTCCTCGTCGAGGTAGGCCTGGAGGAGCTGGTCGGCCTCGAGGCTGGCCGGGTCGATCCTGTAGAAGAGGGTATGCCGGGTGTCGGTGAGGTGCACGAAGCTCACGATCGAGACGGACGTGACCGCCGCCACCGCCACCACGGCCACCACGAACAGGGCGGACAGGCGGGACCGGAGAGTCCAGGACCGGGGGCGCCGTGACCGCTCCTGGGTCCGCTCCCGTCGGCGGCGCCGTGCGGTACCGGCTCCGGGGTCGGTACCCGGGCCGGCGATCCCGGCGGTCACCGGTCGACCAGAGGGGTGGCGGCCAGGATCACCAGGGCGACGTCGTCCTTCAGTGGCTCGCCGTTGGCCGTCTCGGCCGCTTCCACCAGGGTGTCGGCCAGCGCTCGGGGTGAGGTCCCCGGATCCACCGCAGAGGCCGTGCGGGCGAGGCTCGTCGAGTCGAACCGCTCGGTCCCGTCCGGCTCATGCCCCTCGACGATCCCGTCGGTGAACACCACCAGGGTCCACACCGGTCCGAGCCGGACCTCGGTGGACGGCCACCGTGCCTCGTCGAAGACCCCGAGCAGTGGCCCCCGCCCGCCGTCGGGCACCGGGAGCACGTCGTCGTGGCCGACGACCAGGGGGCTCATGTGGCCGGCCAGCCGCATCCGGGCCCGCTCGGCGTCGGCGTCGAGTTCGAGGTCGCACAAGGTGGCGAAGGTCTCATCCGAGTTCCGCTCCGACCGCAGGACCCGCTGGAGCGAATCGAGGGTCGTGTCCGGGTCGGCCCCCGACAGGACGAGGGCCCGCCACGACACGCGGAGGGCCACACCCAGGGCGGCCTCGTCGGGACCGTGGCCGCAGATGTCCCCGACGACCACCCGCACCGTGCCGTCGTCGAGTTCGATGGCGTCGAAGAAGTCGCCCCCGAGGAGCGCCCGACGCCCACCGGCCTCGTAGCGCACGGCCCAGCTGAACCGCGGGTTCCGGATGATCGGACGGGCGACGAGCCCGCGCTCCATCCGCGCGTTCTCCGCCCGGAGCAGGTGGGCCTCGCCGAGTTGGCGGGAGGTCTCCTGGCTCCGGCGACGGGTGATTGCGTAGCGCACCGATCGGGCCAGTGCCTCCTGGTCGACCCGACCCTTGATCAGGTAGTCCTGCGCACCGAGCAGCATGGCGTCGACCCCGAGCGATCGGTCCGCGTACCCGGTCAGGACGACCACCGCGGCCCCGACCGGATGTTCGACGACCGTCCGGACCGCATCCAGACCGGAGGCGTCGGGCAGGCCGAGATCGAGGAGGACGCAGTCCGCCCCGAGGTCGAGCTCGGCGAGTCCGCTCACGAGGTCGCGTGCCCAGGTCAGCTCGTACCCCCCGCCGGCGAGGTCGAGGAGCTCGCGGACCAGGAACGCGTCGCCCGCGTCGTCCTCGATCAGGACGACCCGGAGCGCGGCGACCGTCGTCAGGCCGCCCGGGGGACCGACCTGGCCGGGGGGCGGCTCGGACGTGCTGACCGGGGAGTCCGAGTCGTCGCGGTGGGGGTCGACCGCGCCCGTCATCGCGTGGTCCGCCCCGTGGGAGATCGCGCGGGACACCCGTGACCCCGATCCGGTCGGGGCCGGTGCGACCGGACTCCTGCTGCCGACTCCGCCATCCCGGCATCGTCGCACCGCCGGGGCGGGGAGACAAGGCCCGACGCGGACCGGGGCGCGGCGACGGTCCATCGCGCCCCCCGGGCCGGGGCGCGATGGACACTCCGCACGGTGGATGTTCGCCCCCGCCAGCGAGCGGCCCGGTGGTCGATCCGTCAGTCCTGGTGGGACCGCTGATCGGCCTCGTGCACCGCGGCCTCCGCCCGGGCCTCGTCGGCCTCGGCCTCCTTGGCGGCGACCTCGCGGAGCGCTCCCGCCTTGTCCTGTTGGGCACGTCCCTCGTCCCGCAGCTCCCCGCGTCCGGTCACGGCTCCCACCGCCTCCTTGACCCGGCCCTTCAGCTCTTCGACCACTCCGTCGGCGGCGGCCCGTGGGCCGGACTCCTCACGTAGGTGACGCGACTCGTTGCTCATGTGACTGGGCTCCTCGCTCCCGGACGGATCCGGGTTCGGTGGTGCACGCCGCCCGAGAACGACCGGCGTACGGAACGATCTACCAGTTGAAGAAGTGCCGATCGCCGGCACGCTCACCGCGCCCCATGGCGAATCCGATGAGCCACAGCACGAGGAGGACGCCGGCCAGTATCCACAGCAGGTGGAATGTGAAGCCGAGCCCCGCGACGAGTAGGACGATCAGCAGCGCGAGTACGACGAGCATGGCAGTGTTCCCTCGTTTCGTTCCGTCACCCCGGGCGGGGTGGCCCGACGACTCTTCCCGGATGGGGGTGCCGTCAAACCCGCGTGGTCCGCTCATGCCACCGGATGATCCGCGGCGAGGGGAGGGGTGGTCGCGCTGGTGAGCAGACCGCGGCCGGTGCCCGGTCCTCCGCCGACAGGGCGGGTGACGACGGCCACGTGGTCCCCGACGTCGGAGCGGTCGACGGCTGCGAGGGCCAACCACGCGGCACAGTCGCCCAGGTCGGCGGTCGTGGTGACCACCACCAGCGGGTACTCGACCCGTTCGGTGTAGGCGTCGGCCGCGCCCGCCCGTGGGCTCGTCCCCGGTCGACCATCTCCGTCCTCACCCCGTTCGCTGTGGCCCCGGCGCTCCCTGCCCACCGGCACCGCCGGCAAACACCCCCGGGGCACCGTGGGGTCCGCACTGCCGTCCCGTGTCGTGGTGTGTGGACGGGTGCCCCGCAGGTAGGGCACAGCGGCCACCGGCACGTCGTGCGTCGATCAGTGGACGGGCGTGGACGGGGTGCGCATGGAGGACGAGGCCGATGTCCTCGAGCTCGGGTTGGTCCGGGCGGTGAGGAGTGGCGGGCGGGCTGGCCGGAGCAGGGCTCGAGGTCGTCGGAGTCGAGTCCGGTCTGGTGAGTGGCGAGTGCCCCTACTGGCCGTGCGTCCCAACCAGGTCGATGGTGCGCGATGCCATGCTGGTGGCCGACTACCGGTGGGGTGCCGATCGCACCGATTGCCCGACCGGGATGCCGGAGGTGCCCGAACTGGTGGCGTCCGCCCTCGAACAGGAAGGTGTCGAACTCCACCTGTCGGCGGAGCTCGCGTCCGTCTACCACGACGGCGTGCGGTTCACACTGGTGTTCGGGGACGCCGCCACGCGCTCCGCTGAACGCCTGCTGGCGGCGGCGGGGCGGAGCGTCGAACTCTCCGCGCTCCGACTCTCGTCCGTGGGACTCGACGAGACCGCGCCTGTGGTCCCGGTGGACGGGCACCTCCGGGTGGTCGGGGTGGACAGGATGTGGGCCGTCGGGGACGTGACCGGCAAGGGGGGTTCCCCCACACCGCCGTCCAGCAGGCCGACACCGTGGTGCGCGACATCCTGGGCGAGCCGGTGGCCGGGGCCGACTACCGGGCGATGCCGCGGGTCACGTTCACCGATCCCGAGGTGGGCGCCGTGGGGCTCACGGAACGGGCGGCGCGGGACGCGGGATGCACCGCGCGGATCGGGTACGTGGACCTGGCCGACTCCGCACAGGGCTGGATCCGCGGTGACGGTGGACGGGGATTCGTCAAGGTGGTGGAGGACGCAGATCGGGGTTGCCCGTCGGTGCCCTGTCGGTGGGCCCGTGCGGCGGCGAGGTCCTGGCCCTCCTGACCCTCGCGGTGCATGCCGAGGTGCCCGTCGACCGACTGGTGGAAGTGATCTCCGCCAACCCCTCGTTCCACGGCGGGGTGCCGGAGGCGATGCGGGCCCGGGCCCTGGTGTGAAGGTGCGCGTGGGGTGACGGGCACGGGCCATGGAGCCGGCCGGGACGGACTCGGCGTCGAAGGCGACCACCGCCTGCGGTTTCGGGAGCGGTGTGCTGGGTAGGTACCGGTACGTACCCGGACCCGGACTGGGTCCCCGACACGGAGGACACGACAGATGGCAGCAGGACTGGTGGCGAGCATCATCGCATTCGCGGTCGGGGCGGTGCTCGATTTCGCACTGACGGCCAACAGCAACCAGCACGGGTTCGACGTGCACACGGTCGGCGTGGTGCTCATGGTGGTCGGCGCCGTGGGTGCCGTGCTCTCGGTGATCGCGTTCGTGGCCGGGGGCACCATGTTCCGCCGGCACCGGACGGTCGTGGACGACGGGCAGGGCAACGTCACCCGACGTGAGGACACCTACAGCTGACACCCGGCCGACCCGGGTCGGTACCGCCCCGCGGCGACCGGACGGGAGACCGTGGCCGCGACTGATCTGGTGACCGCCGGCGGATGACCGTCGGCGGTCACCGCCCGCCCAACAGGACGTCGGAGTGAACCGTGGCACCAATCGACCGGACCCGCATCCGTCACCGCGCCAATCACGCGGTCTCCGGCCTCACCCGTGTCTTCGGATCCCTGACGGCGATCGGGCTCGCCGTCGTGGTCGTCGTCATGTGGACGCTCGGGCTCGCCTACGACGCCGGATCGGAGCGGCTCATCACGTCGCTCACCACGGTGGTCACCTTCGTGATGGTGTTCATCATCCAGTCGACCCAGAACCGGGAGAGCCGGGCCATGCAGACGAAGCTCGACGCACTCCTCATCGCCAACGACCACCTCAGCGAGGGCGCGCTGCTCGGACTCGAACAGATGCCTGACGCGACGATCAAGGACGTCCAGGCCGAGGTGCACTCGGCCGGTGACGTCGATGACGGGCGGACCGGGTCACCGCCGGACCCCGGTCCGCGCCCGTCTGCTCAGTCCGCGGCCCCGGGCGCCAATTCGTCGAGGACTCGTGCGGTCAGCTCGGGCGGGACGCCGAGGACGTCGACCAGCTGACCGGCGGTCAGGCCCTCGGCCAGCGCGGTGTTGATCAGCGAGCGCCGTAGGGCGAAGCGCACCGCCTCGAAGTCGGCCAGGGCCTGCTGCATCCGCAGGAAGCGGGTGGCCGTGCTGATGGCGGCGACGGCCTCGGACAGACAGGCGCCCCCGGCGAGCAGCTCGCGCCCCCGCTGCACTTCGACCGCGTTGTCGACGAGGACCTGGCCCAGGGACCGGGCCCCGTCGAGCCAGCAGTCGATGTCGGCTACCAGGGCGGCACGTCGGGATTCCATCCTCCGAGCATACGGTCGGCCCACCCGATCCACCAGGGGTGCGGTCGGCGCCGGGAGGTGTTGCCGATCCCCGCACGCGCATCCCGTCGTCCACGCGACATCCGGCGACCGTGCGGCTCCGAATACCACCCGATGAGACGCTCACACCTACGGTCCTCCCCGTCCGCACCCTCCGCCAGGGGCATGAGCCGCGGGCGCCGTCTCCTGCCGGCGGTGACCCTGGCGGCGACCCTGGTGGTCGGCCTGGCCGGATGCGGTTCCGCTTCGTCGTCGACGTCGACGACGGCCGCACCGGCGCACCCCCCGTCCGCCGCGACCATCGCCATCTCCAACTTCATGTTCATCCCCGACCAC
>JAKAZC010000344.1 GCA_021826655.1 Actinomycetes bacterium
GAGAACACGGACCGCTTCACGCCCGACCCCAACGGCGACCTCCGCCGCAGCGCCATCAAGCAGGTGGCGTCCGGCCGCTTCGGGGTCACGAGCGAGTACCTGGTCAACGCGGACGACATCCAGATCAAGATCTCCCAGGGGGCCAAGCCCGGCGAGGGCGGTCAGCTCCCCGGCCACAAGGTGTACCCGTGGATCGCCGAGACCCGCTTCTCCACGCCGGGCGTGGGCCTCATCTCGCCCCCGCCCCACCACGACATCTACTCGATCGAGGACATCGCCCAGCTCATCCACGACCTGAAGTCGGCCAACCCGAGAGCCCGGATCCACGTGAAGCTGGTGGCCGAGGTGGGCGTGGGCACCGTGGCCGCAGGCGTGGCCAAGGCCCACTCCGACGTGGTCCTCATCTCCGGCCACGACGGCGGGACGGGCGCGTCGCCGCTGACGTCGCTCAAGCACGCCGGCATCCCGTGGGAGCTGGGGCTGGCCGAGACGCAGCAGATCCTGGTGGCAAACGACCTGCGCGACCGCATCGTCGTCCAGGTCGACGGTCAGATGAAGACCGGCCGCGACGTGGTGGTGGCCGCCCTCCTCGGTGCCGAGGAGTACGGGTTCGCCACCGCGCCGCTGGTCGTCTCCGGGTGCATCATGATGCGCGTCTGCCATCTGGACACCTGCCCGGTGGGCATCGCCACCCAGAACCCGGTCCTCCGCAAGCGGTTCTCCGGCAAGCCGGAGTTCGTCGAGACCTTCTTCGAGTACATCGCCGAGGAGGTGCGGGAGTACCTGGCCGCGCTGGGGCTGCGCTCGCTGGAGGACGCCATCGGCCGGGTCGACCTGCTGGACGCGGTCGAGGCGGTGGACCACTGGAAGGCGTCGGGCCTCGACCTGTCGCCCATCCTGGCCGAGCCGGAGGTGTCGCCCGGATCCGCCCGCTTCTGCGTAAACGAGCAGGACCACGGGCTCGACCGTGCCCTCGACCACGCCTTCCTCGACGCCTGCCGGCCGGCCATCGAGGAGGGGACACCGGTGGCGGCCGAACTGGCCATCTCCAACGTCCACCGGACGGTGGGCACCCTCCTCGGCTACGAGGTGACCCGCCGCCACGGCGGCGCTGGCCTGCCCGACGGGACCATCGACCTCACCTTCCGGGGATCGGCCGGCCAGAGCTTCGGCGCCTTCGTCCCCCGAGGGATCACGCTTCGCCTGTTCGGGGACGCCAACGACTACCTGGGCAAGGGGCTCTCCGGCGGGCGGCTGGTCGTGCGTCCGCCGGAGGACTCCCCCTTCGTCGCCGAGGAGAACATCGTCGCCGGCAACGTGATCCTCTACGGGGCCACGTCGGGTGAGGTGTTCATCCGCGGCCAGGTGGGGGAGCGGTTCTGCGTGCGCAACTCGGGCGCCATCGCCGTCGTCGAGGGCGTGGGCGACCACGGCTGCGAGTACATGACGGGCGGCCGGGTGGTGGTGCTCGGTCCCACGGGCCGCAACTTCGGTGCGGGCATGTCCGGTGGCGTCGCCTTCGTCCACGACCCCGACGGGCGCTTCGCCACCCTGGTGAACGGCGAGATGGTCGAGCTCGAGCCGCTGTCCGCCGAGGACCGCACCTGGGTCCGTGACCGGATCATGCGCCATCAGGAGGAGACGGGGTCGACCGTCGCCGGCCGGCTGCTGGCCGACTGGACGCCGTCCGCGGAGATGTTCGTCAAGGTGATGCCGAGGGACTACAAGCGGGTCCTCGAGGCCACCGAACGTGCCGTCGCCGAGGGCCGGTCGGTCGACGAGGCGATCATGGAGGCCAGCCGTGGGTGACATCACCGGATTCCTGACCTACCAGCGTGAGCTGCCGCCCCGGCGGCCCGTGCCGGTGCGCCTGCGGGACTGGCGCGAGGTCTACGAGCCGTTCCCCGTGGAGTCGGCCCGCAACCAGGGCGCGCGCTGCATGGACTGCGGCATCCCCTTCTGCCACGAGGGCTGCCCCCTCGGGAACCTCATCCCCGAGTGGAACGACCTCGTCTACCGGGACGACTGGTCCGAGGCGATCGAGCGCCTGCAGGCCACCAACAACTTCCCCGAGTTCACCGGCCGGCTGTGCCCGGCGCCCTGCGAGGGATCGTGTGTGCTCGGCATCAACGCCGATCCGGTCACCATCGAGCGCATCGAGTACGAGATCGCCGAGCGGGCATGGTCCGAGGGGTGGGTGGTGCCGGTGAAGCCGGTCGTCCGCACCGGCAAGCGGGTGGCCGTCGTCGGCTCCGGCCCGTCCGGGCTGGCCGCCGCCCAGCAGCTGGCCCGGGCCGGTCACGACGTGACCGTCTACGAGCGGGCGGAGCGGCCGGGCGGCCTCCTCCGCTACGGGATCCCCGAGTTCAAGATGGAGAAGGCCGTCCTCGACCGGCGCCTGGCCCAGCTGGAGGCGGAGGGGGTGACCTTCCGCTGCGGCGTCAGCGTCGGCGAGCCCGATGCGGCGGTGCCGTGGGCGGCGGCGGACGGGGCCGAGGTGATCGCCGGCGCCGACCTGGTGGCCGCCCACGACGCCGTGGTGCTGGCCGGCGGGTCGACCCGCCCCCGCGAGCTGGACATCCCCGGGCGCCAGCTGGCCGGCATCCACTCGGCCATGGCGTACCTCAAGCCATCGAACCGCGTGCGTGAGGGTGCGCTCACCGACACCCCCATCAGTGCGGCCGGCAAGCACGTGGTCATCATCGGCGGCGGCGACACCGGGGCCGACTGCCTGGGCACGGCCCACCGCCAGGGGGCGCTGTCCGTGCACCAGCTGGAGATCCTGCCCCAGCCGCCCGAGACCCGGACGGCCGACAACCCGTGGCCGACGTGGCCGGTGATCCTGCGGACGTCGTCAGCCCACGAGGAGGGCGGCGAGCGGCTGTTCGCGGTGACCACCGTCGAGTTCCTCGACGACGGCACCGGGTCGGTTGCCGGCCTGCGGGCCGAAGAGGTCGAGATGACGACCGGCCCGGACGGACGGCCGGCGTTCGAGCCCGTCCCCGGTTCCACGTTCGAGCTCCCCTGCGAGCTCGTCCTCCTGGCGCTGGGCTTCACCGGGCCGGAGCGCACGGGCGTGGTGGCCGACCTCGGCCTCGAGCTCGATCAGCGGGGCAACGTGGCCGCCGATCCCACATGGG
>JAKAZC010000345.1 GCA_021826655.1 Actinomycetes bacterium
CGCCACCAGGCGACCGAGTGGGAAGCCGACGGTGATGTCCCGCAGGTTGTGCTCGCGGGCCCCCTCGACCACGAGATGGTCGCCGTTGCCCGGTCGGCGCAGCCGCGGAACCGGGATGGACTTCGCCCCGGACAGGTAGAGGCCCGTCAGCGAGTCGGGGTTCGACAGGATGCCGTCCCTGCCACCCACCGGACCCGAGTGGACGATGCGTCCGCCGTGCTCCCCCGCCCCGGGTCCCACGTCCACGATATGGTCCGCCACCTTGATGGTCTCCTCGTCGTGCTCCACCACGATGACCGTGTTACCCAGGTCGCGGAGGCGCAGCAGGGTGCCGATGAGGCGCTGGTTGTCCCGCTGGTGGAGCCCGATGGACGGCTCGTCGAGCACGTAGAGGACCCCGACCAGTCCGCTGCCGATCTGGCTGGCCAGCCGGATGCGCTGGGCCTCGCCGCCCGACAGCGTGGCCGCCGACCGGGCCAGCGACAGGTAGTCGAGTCCCACGTCGAGCAGGAACTGCATCCTCTCGAGGACCTCGCGGAAGACCCGGTCGGCGATCAGGTGGTCCCGGTCGGACAGGTCGAGCGATCCCACCACCTCGACGGCCCGGCCGATGGACAGTGAGCACAGCGCATGGATGTTGTGGCCGCCGACCGTCACCGCCAGCGACTCCGGCTTCAGACGCGCGCCGCCGCACTCGGGACAGGGCACCTCGCGCAGGTAGCTCTCGAGGTTGTCGCGTAGGAACTCCGAGTCCGCCTCGGTGTGGCGCCGTTCCAGCCAGTGGACGATCCCCTCGTAGGTGGAGTGGAACGATCGCTGCCGCCCGTACCGGTTGCGGTACCGGAGGTGGACCTGGTCGTCGCCCGTGCCGTAGAGCACCAGGTCCTGGTCGTCCTCGGTCAGGTCCTCCCACGGGGTACGGAGGGAGAACCCGCCGAGCTCGGCCACCGCGCCCTGCATCCTCTCGAAGTACTGGCTGCGTGCACCGGACCACGGAGCCAGTGCACCGTCCGCCAACGACCGTGTCGGGTCGGGCACCACCAGGCCGGGGTCGACCTCGTACTTGGTACCCAGGCCCGTACAGGCCGGGCAGGCGCCGTAGGGTGAATTGAAGGAGAAGTTTCGGGGTGAGGGATCCTCGAAACTGACCCCGCAGTGGGTGCAGGCCAGGTGCTGGCTGAAGGTGATCGCCTCCTGCTCGGTCCCGTCCGCATCGACCACGACGATCTCGGCCACGCCCTCGGCCAGCGACAGGGCCGTCTCCAGCGACTCGGTGAGCCGCCGACGGATGTCGTCGCGCCGGATCAGCCGGTCCACGACGACTTCGATGGTGTGGTTCTCGTACCGGGCCAGGTCCAGATCGCCACGTTCGGACAGCTCGATGGTGGCCCCGTCGACACGTACCCGGGCGAAACCCTGTTTGGCCAGGTCGTCGAGGAGGGCGCCGTACTCGCCCTTGCGGCCGCGCACCACCGGGGCGAGGACCAGGAACCGTGTGCCGTCGTCCATGGCCAGGATGCGGTCCACGATCTGCTGGGGGCTCTGGCGGGCCACCGGGCGTCCGCACACCGGGCAGTGGGGCTTGCCGATGCGGGCGTAGAGGAGCCGCAGGTAGTCGTAGACCTCGGTGACGGTTCCCACCGTGGAACGCGGATTGCGTGAGGCCGACTTCTGGTCGATGGAGATGGCCGGGGACAGGCCTTCGATGAAGTCCACGTCCGGCTTGTCCATCTGGCCCAGGAACTGCCGGGCGTACGCACTGAGGGACTCGACGTACCGGCGCTGTCCCTCGGCGTAGATGGTGTCGAAGGCCAGGGACGACTTGCCCGAGCCCGACAGCCCGGTAAAGACGATCAGGCGGTCGCGCGGGAGGTCCAACGAGACGTCCTGGAGGTTGTGCTCGCGCGCGCCGCGCACCACCAGTCGATCAGCCATGGCGAGGAGGATACCGGCGCGGGGACCGGGCCTCGTCCGACCTGGTCAACCGGGCAGGGGCGCGTCGACCTCGGCGGTCCCGCCGGCCAGGACCGGACTCCCGTCGACCGGATCGCGACCGAGGAGCGACCGCAACTCGGCGATCTCGTCCCGGATCAGGGCCGCCTCCTCGAAGCGGAGCTCCTCGGCCGCCTTGTTCATCTCGGCGTCCAGGCGGTGGACGAGACTCGAGAGCTCGTCTGCGTCGGGGCCGAGTGCGTGGGCCAGTTCCGCCGCGACGGCCCGCGGGTCCACCGAGGTGCGTTGGGGTCCCTTGCCCCTGCCGCGGGGACCCTTGACCACGGACAGACCCGCCATGGCCCCACCGGCGGCGAACGAGTCCCCACGCACCCGCTCGAGGATGTCCGTGACCGACTTGGTGATGGTCCGGGGGTCGATCCCGTGGCTCTGGTTGTAGGCGATCTGGCGGGCCCGGCGCCGCTGGGTCTCACCGATTGCGGCGGTCATCGAGTCGGTGACGCGATCCGCGTACATCACGACCCGGCCGTTGACGTTCCGGGCCGCACGGCCCATCGTCTGGATCAACGACGAGGACGAGCGCAGGAAACCCTCCTTGTCCGCGTCGAGGATGGCCACCAGTGCCACTTCGGGCAGGTCCAGACCCTCACGGAGCAGGTTGATGCCGACGAGGACGTCGAAGACACCCAGGCGGAGCTCCCGGAGGAGCTCGATCCGGGCCATGGTGTCGACGTCGGAGTGTAGGTACTGGACCCGGACACCCTGCTCGGCCAGGTAGTCGGTGAGGTCCTCGGCCATCTTCTTGGTGAGCGTGGTGACCAGGACCCGGTTGCCGGCGGCCACGGTGGCGTCGATCCGCTCGCGCAGGTCGTCGATCTGGCCGGTGGTGGGGACGATGTCGACCTCGGGGTCGACCAGGCCGGTGGGCCGGATGACCTGCTCCACGATGTTGGTGCTGTGCTCGAGCTCCCAGGCTCCGGGCGTGGCAGACAGGAGGACCGTCTGCCCGGTCCGCTCGGTGAACTCCTCGAACCGGAGGGGCCGGTTGTCCATCGCCGACGGCAGGCGGAACCCGTGGTCGACCAGGGTCTCCTTGCGGGACCGGTCCCCCGCGTACTGGCCGCGGATCTGGGGGACGGCCACGTGGGATTCGTCGAGCACGACCAGGAAGTCCTTGGGGAAGAA
>JAKAZC010000023.1 GCA_021826655.1 Actinomycetes bacterium
GTTTGCACGTCCCGGATGAACATCATCCACCGCGTCTGATGGTCGCCGATACCGCCGGAACCGCTTCCGACGACGCCGTCCTGAGGCGGACGGAGGACGGGGTGGCCTGGATCACCCTCAACCGGCCCGACGCCGGAAATGCGCTCACCGCGGCCATGCGTGACCAGTTGGTGGAATGGCTGGAGGAGGCGTCGGCCGACCTCGCGGTGCGGGCCGTGGTCCTCACCGGCGCGGGGGACAAGGGATTTTGCACCGGCGCCGATCTGCGATCCTCGGGGCCCGGACTGCCCCGGCCGGAGGGCGCGCCGGTGCGGGCGGTCGGCGACGCCGCCCGCCTCATCCGCACGGGTTGGCAGCGCCTGGTGGGAGCGGTCCTCGACTGCGAGAAGCCGGTCATCGCAGCGGTCAATGCCACCGCGGCCGGGGGTGGCATGCACCTGGCCCTCGCCTGCGACCTGGTGCTGGCGGCCGAGGAAGCCAAATTCATCGAGGTCTTCGTCCGGCGGGGCATCGCCCCCGACGCCGGGGGGGCCTACCTGCTCGTCCGCCTCGTCGGCCCGCAGAAGGCCAAGGAGCTCTTCTTCTTCGGGGACGACCTTCCGGCACGAGAGGCCGAGCGGCTCGGTCTGGTCAACCGGGTCGTCCCCCGGGGGGAGCTGCTCGCCGAGGCCGGGGCGTGGGCCGCCCGTCTCGCCGCCGGCCCGACCAAGGCGATCGGCGTGGCCAAGTACCTGACCAACCGGGCGCTCGACACCGACCGGGCCACCGCGCTGTGGGACGAGGCCGTCGGCCAGGAGCTGGTGACGGGTACGGCGGACTGTGCGGAAGGGCTCACCGCCTTCGCCGAACGCCGCCCTCCGGTCTTCCGGGGCTGGTAGCCCCGACCCGCCGCCAGGTCCCCGGGTCGGGTCGGCGCGCCGACCGGAGCAGCCGGGCGGAACCCTCCCGGCGCGGATAGAACGGGTTCTGTTTCCGGGTCCCGAGATGCTAGAAACGAGCCGTGCACCTCACTGTGACAACGACCAATCTGCTGACCGCCAACCAGTACGCCTACTGGATGGCAGTGCTGCGCATCGGCCTCGGGGCCTGGTGGCTCAAGAGCTTCGCCCACAAGGACCTCGGCGGCTGGCTCAAGCGGGGTTCGGGCATCGAGTGGGGCGGCTCGGTAGCGGAGAAGCACAAGTGGGGATTCGTCAAGACGGGCTTCGACAAGGTGGTCAGGCCGCATCCGATCCCGATGGCCTACATCGTGGTCTTCTCCGAGCTGGCCCTCGGCCTCGGGCTGGTACTGGGTCTCCTCACGCCCGTCGCGCTGGTGGCCGGCATACTCCTCAACCTCCTCTACTTCGTGCTCATGGTGAGTGACTGGGCCGAGCAGGGGCAGAACCTGATGATGGTGCTCGCCGCCGTCGTGGCGCTGGGTACCAAGTCGTGGGCCGTGCTCTCCGTCGACCACCTCCTCCATCTCTTCGGGGCCTGACGCAGTGGCCATCGGGATCCAGGACGAGCACGAGGATCTGCGCGCCGCGGTTCAGGGCTGGGCCGAGGCCCGCGACGTGGCAGGGGCGGTGCGGTCGGCACTCGATGCCGAACACGATGCCGTTCCTCCCTACTGGGGCGATCTGGCCGACCAGGGCCTCCTCGGCATCCATCTCGCCGAGGAGGTCGGGGGGCAGGGTGCCGGAATGCTGGAACTCGCGGTGGTCGCCGAGGAGCTCGGCCGCGCCGCCGCCATAGGGCCGTGGGACACCACCACCGTCGTCGCCGCCGTGATCGCCACCGCCGGCGGGTCCGGACTGGCGAAGCGGATCCTGCCCGGACTGGCCGGTGGGACGCTGACCGCGGGGCTCACCGTCCCGACGGCGGCAGCCGATGGGGCACCGGTCGCCCCGCCGGGCCTCACCGGGACCTGGGACCGCGACGGGACCCTGGTGGTGTCGGGGACGGTGCGCCCACTCGTCCACGGCGCCGTGGTCACCCACGTCCTGGCCGCGGTCCGTGTCGACGAAGCCGACCGGTGGGTACTGCTCGAGCGGGACGATGCCGCGTCGGTGGCGCCGCTCCCCACCTTCGACCCCACCCGCCCGTGCGCGGCCTGGTCGCTGGCGGGGGCCCGGGTGACGCCCGAGCGGGTGCTCGACGAGACGACGACCGGCCTCGTACGCGACCTCTCCCTCGTGGTACTTTCGGCCGCGGCCGTCGGGGGTGCGCGCTGGTGCGTAGATGCCGGGGCCGAACACGCCCGCACGCGCGAGCAGTTCGGGCGGCCGATCGGGCAGTTCCAAGGGGTCAAGCACCGGTTGGCGAACATGCTCGTGGCCGTCGAGCAGGGGGTGGCCGCCACGTGGGACGCCGCCCTCGCGCTCGGGGCCGAGCACGGTCCGACCTCGGGGAGCGAGACCGACCAGGGCAGCTTGAGCGTGCAACTCGCCGCCGCGCTCGCCCTCGATGGCTACGTGGAGGCGGCCAAGGGCGTCATCCAGGTCCTGGGCGGTATGGGCTTCACCTGGGAGCACGATGCCCACATCCACCTCCGGCGCGCCACCACCCTGCGCCAGCTCGTGGGGGGCACCGCCCCGCTGCGTGCCGGATCGGCCCGCCTGGCACTCGCCGGCTGGCGGCGCCGACTCACCATCGACCTGCCTCCGGAGGCCGAGGCGCTGCGATCCGAACTCGGGACCCTGGTCGCCGCCATCGCCGCCGTCGAGGACCCGGCCGAGCAGCGCCGTGCACTGGCCGACCAGGGCCTCCTGGCACCGCACTGGCCGTCGCCGTGGGGACGCGACGCCGGTGCGGTCGAGCAGTTGGTGATCGACCAGGTGTGTGCGGACGCGGGACTGACCCGCCCGAATCTGGCAGTGGCCGCCTGGGCGCTCCCGACGATCATGGCGCACGGAACACCGGACCAGACGGAGCGGTGGGTGGCTCCGACGCTCCGGGGCGAGCTCATCTGGTGCCAGCTGTTCAGCGAGCCCGGTGCCGGGTCCGACCTGGCCTCGCTCACGACGCGGGCGACACGTGTCGACGGGGGCTGGTCGCTGACCGGTCAGAAGGTGTGGACGTCGGTCGCCCAGCGGGCGCACTGGGGGATCTGCCTGGCCCGGACCGATCCGGAGGCACCGAAGCACCGGGGCATCACCTATTTCCTGGTCGACATGTCGTCACCGGGAATCGAGGTCCGCCCCCTGCGGGAGATCACCGGCGCGGCGCTCTTCAACGAGGTCTTCTTCGACGACTGCTTCGTCCCGGACGAGTGCGTGGTGGGCGAGATCGACGGTGGCTGGAAGCTCGCCCGCACCACGCTGGCCAACGAACGGGTGTCGCTCTCGTCGGACTCGGCGTTCGGCGGGGCACTCGAGGGCGTGTTGGACCGGGTGGCGGCGGACCCGGACCTGCGCGACCCGGTGACCCTGGACAGGCTCGGGCTGTTGCTGGCCGAGGCCCAGTCGCTCGCCCAATTGGGCATGCGGGCCACACTGCGCTCGGTCGGCGGCCTGCAACCGGGCTCCGAGTCGAGCATCCGCAAACTGGTCGGCGCCGAGTTCGATCAACGGGTGCACGAGTTCGGGCTGGACCTCTGCGGACCCGCCGGGGCCGTCACCGAGGGCGACGCGGCGTTCTCGGCCTACATGGTGCTGCAGTCGAAGTGCATGACGATCGCCGGTGGGACCAGCGAGGTCCAGCGCAATGTCATCGGGGAACGGCTCCTCGGGCTGCCCCGCGACCCCGAGCCGGGGCACTGACCGTGGCGAACCCGGGAACGGAAGGATGAGGGAATGACCGACGAACCGCTGTATTTCGAGGACGTGGCCGAGGGGGACGAGGCTCCGATCCTTACCCACGTCCTGACCCGCACCGACCTGGTCGCCTATGCCGGGGCGTCGGGTGACTTCAACCCGATGCACCACGACGAGATCAAAGCGACGGCGGCCGGCCAGCCGAGCGTGTTCGGTCACGGGATGTTCTCGATGGGCCTGCTCGGAACGGCCATCACGGACTTCGTCGGTCCCGGCAACGTCACGCGGTTCACCGTGCGCTTCGCCCGTCAGACCTGGCCCGACGAGGAGCTCAGCTCATCCGTGGTGGTGACGGCGAAGCGCACCGAGGGGGACCTCCACCTGATCGACCTGGACGTACGGCTGCACAACGCCGACGGCGAGGAGAAGGTGGTCGGCGAGGCCACCGCCAAGGTGCCCTCGAAGTCCTGAGTCCCGCGTCGCTCAGGGTCACCGACGGTGTGACACGGTCGGTGGCGTCCGGACGGTACAGTCGACACCGGTCGGGCCCCGTAGCCGCTGGTCGCCCGCATCGGGTGGTCTCGGAGACGAGCGGCGTGAGCACCGGGGAGGGCTGTGGTTCGACGGGGTCGTGTTGCGCACCGGGCATCCCGTGTGCCCGCCCGGGCGGGATCCCTGGTCGCGCTGGCGCTGGCCGCTCCCGTCCTGATGACGTCGTGCGCCAACGTGACCGTCCTGACGGTCTCCCATGCAGGGGATACCGACGGCGTCACGCCGACCTCGATCCGGGTGGGTGCAATGGGGTCGTTCAGCGGATTCGCCGCATCGGACTTCGCCCCCGTGACGACCGGCGCAGCCGTCTACTTCGACCAGCTCAACGCCGCGGGAGGGGTCAACGGCCGTAAGATCGTCTACTCGCCGCTGGTGGACGACGGGACCTCCCCGTCGGGCGACACGGCCGCGGCCCAGCGGTTGGTCCAGTCCAAGGTCTTCGCGGTCGTCGGGGTGGGGACACCCTTCTTCACCGGATCGTCCATCCTGCGGTCCCAGGCGGTACCGACGTTCGGAATCCAGGAGAACACCAACGCCCAGTGGTCGGGACCCGCGATGTTCGGAGCCGGGGGGTCCTACGTGGCCTCCACCCTGCCCATGCCGCAGGTGGCCTACGTGGCCCAGCAGACCCACAGCCGGTCGGCCGCGGTGCTGGCCTACAACGTGGCCCAGTCGTCGGGCGGTTGCGCGAGCGTCGTCAATGCGCTGGCCAAGTTCCATATCCGCACCCCGGTCGTCGACTTCTCGATTCCCTACGGGGCGGCCACCTTGGATGCCGACGTGACCCGCATGCAGCAGAACGGCGTCGATTTCGTCGCCAGTTGCATGGACGCGACAGGGAACATCAAGCTGTCCCAGACTCTCCAGCAGCACGGGATGGGTGGCACGGTGCAATTCTGGCTGGACGGCTACAACCGACAGACCCTGGACAACAACCGGGCGGCGTACCAGGGGGTCTACTTCCTGTTGCAACAGACCCCGTTCGAGGTGACCGCCCTCCACCCCGGGGTGTACCCGGGGATCGACGCCTTCAACGCGGCGCTGCGTCGCTACGCTCCCGGCACGACCCCGTCGGGAACGGCGCTCGCCGGCTGGGTCAGCGCCGACCTGTTCGTGCAGGGCCTACGGGCCATCGGCAGTGACGTGACCCGCACGGCACTGGTCCGTGCCGTCAACCGGATGACCGCCTTCACCGCGGGCGGTGCGTACCCTCCGGTCAACTGGAAGATCGCCCACACCGGCGTGAACGACCTCGACTGCACCACCTACGTGCGCGCCCGGGGGTCCGTGTTCGTCCCGGTGTTCACCACCCCGGCCAGCGTGTACTCGTGCTACGACCAGACGGGACGCGCCCAGACGTCCTCGGTCACCGTCACGACCCTGCCGCTCCAGCCGGGTGTGCCCGGGCGATGACCCAGTTCCTCAACTACGCGGTCCCCGGCGTGCCGTTCGGGTGCGTGTTCGCGCTGATGGCGGTGGGGCTCGTCCTCACCTACAAGGCGTCCGGCGTGTTCAACCTGGCCTTCGGCGCCCAGGCCTTCGTCTCGGCCCTCGCCTACGTCTCGCTGATCCAGGACGCCTGGCCCCGGTGGGCGGCCGGAGTCATCGCCGTGCTGATCATCGGCCCGTTCGTCGGCGTCGTGCTCGACCGTCTGCTCTTCCGACGGATCCGTACCGCCTCGCCGCTCGTGAAGCTGGTCCCCTCGCTCGGGCTGCTCGTCGCACTTCCGCAGGTGGCGCTGATCATCGCCGGGTCGGAGCCGGTCATCCCGCCGCCGGCGATCGTCGGCAACGCCCAACGGGTGTACCTCCACCTCGGATCGGTCCCGGTCAGTGGACTCGAGTTGTCGATCACCGGCTGCACCGTCGCGGTGGTGGGCGCGCTGGTCGTCCTGTTCCGGTTCACTCCGGTGGGCCTGGAGATGCGTGCCGTGGTGGAGAGCCCCCGGATGACTGAGCTCGCCGGGATCAACGCCGGCCGGGTCAGCGCCTTCGCCTGGATCCTGTCGAGTGTCATGGCCGCGCTGGCCGGCGTTCTCCTGGCGCCGCTCTACTCGCAGCTCGACCCACAGAACTTCACCGTCCTCCTGGTGTGGGGCATCGCCGGTGCAGTCATCGGTCGGTTCTCCAGCCTCCCGCTGGCCCTGGCCGGTGGCCTGGCGCTCGGGATCGCCCAGCAGGTGGTGGTCGGCTACATGCCGGCCGGCGTGATCGCCAACGGGCTTCGGCCCTCCCTGCCGTTCGTGGTGCTGCTCGTCTTCCTCCCGTTGGCACGGCAGCGGCAGCTCGACGACCCACTGTCGGGATGCGATCCACCGTCGTCGGCCGTCGAACGCGCCACGTCCGGTTATCGTGCGACGTCCTCGCTCGCGGTGTCCGGGGGAGCCGTGGGCGGCGCCGGCATGTGGCATCAACGGCTGACAGGTGGCTCCGGCGACGGTCCCTCGGGACTCCTCACCCGGCGCCCGACGGCCACCGTGGCCTGGGCGGTCGGTGCCCTCGCCGTGCTGTCGGCGCTGACCTGGGTACCGCCCGACTGGCTGTTGACCATGAACCAAGGGGTGGCGTTCGCCGTCATCTTCCTGTCCCTCACCCTGCTCACCGGGGTGACCGGTCAGATCTCGCTGTGCCAGGCGACGTTCGCGGGACTGGGCGGCTTCGTGGCCGGTCAGCTGGCCAACCACGTCGGCCTGCCGGTGGTCCTCGGCATGGTGGCCGGCGGCCTGTTGGCCGGTGGCCTCGGTGTGGTCGTGGCCCTGCCCACGCTTCGCCTGGCCGGCCTGCCGCTCGCCTTGGCCACCCTGGCGTTCGCCCTGCTGGCCGACAACATCCTGTTCCCGAACTCGTGGATCGGGAACGGCGCCGGCGGCGTCACCGTGCCCCGTCCGTCCGCCGGCCCGGTGAGCTTCGCATCGGCCAAGCCGTTCTTCGTCCTGTCCCTGGTCGTCCTGGCGGTGGCCGCCGGCGTGGTGAGGCTGGTGGGGGACGGGACGATGGGGCGCTACCTGGCCGCCTTGCGCGGGAGCGAGCTCGCGGCGAGTTCGGTCGGGGTGGACGTCTACCGGCTCCGGGTGCTCGTCTTCGCCGTGTCCGCTGCGCTGGCGGGCGTGGGCGGTGCCCTGTACGGCTCGCTCGAAGGCTCGCTGTCGCCGGACGGGTTCGGCTATCAGATCTCGGCCGTCTTGCTGGTGGTGGTGGCCATCGTGGGCCTGCGATCGATCAGCGGGGCGGTCGTGGCCGGGCTGGTGTACGCGACGCTGCAGGTGGCGGTCACTACCCTTCCCAGCAGGTTCGCCGGACTGGTGGCGGTCCTGTTCGGCCTGGCCACCCTCAGCTACACCCGGCATCCCGAGGGCTTCCTGGACTATCTGGGAGGCAGGACCCGGCACGCCATGGCCCGCCGGCGGCCCGGCCCGGCCGGCGCACCTACGCCGACGGCGGGTCCGGGTGACGGGGGGGTCGCCGCGGTGGGGGCAGGGTCCGCCGTGACCCCGGCGGGTGGGGGAGCGGGATGAGTGCCGGGCCGCTGCTGGTGGCCACCGGGATCACCAAGCGGTTCGGTGGGATCCTGGCCCTCGACCACGTCGGGCTGGACGTCGCCCCGGGCGAGGCCGTCGGGGTCGTCGGGCCGAACGGAGCCGGAAAGACCACGTTGTTCAACTGCCTGTTCGGACTGGAGGAGCCGGACAGCGGGACCGTCGTGTTCGCCGGTCGCCGTATCGACCGCCTGCCGGTGTGGAGGCGGAGCCGCCTCGGCATCGGACGCACCTTCCAACGCATGGAGCTCTTCGAGGGGATGACGGTCGCCGACCACCTCCTGGTGGCGGAGCAGGCGGCCAGCGGAACCGTGCGGATCTGGCGGGACCTCCTCCACCGCGGCGGTCCGACGCCGGACGAACTTCGCCGTGTCGAAGAGGTCCTCGATCTCCTCGGTCTGGTCGGCCTGGCCGGGCGCCCGGTCGACACCCTCGACCTTGGCCACGCCCGCCTGGTAGAGCTGGGCCGGGCCATGATGGGCGCCCCCCGCCTCCTCATGCTGGACGAGCCGTCATCCGGGCTCGACGCCGAGGACACGGACCGACTGGCACGCATCCTGGGCGAGACCCGCCGGAGCACCGGCGTGGCCGTGGTCATGGTCGAGCACGACCTGGCGCTGGTCGAGTCCACGGTCGACCGGCTGGTGGTCCTCGATTTCGGGAAGGTCCTGGCCACCGGCACCGTGGGCGACGTCCTCGGGGACCCCGAGGTCCGCCGGGCCTACCTGGGGATCACGGCATGACCGCCGCGGGCCGACAGGACGGGGGGGGCGAGCCGCTTCTCGATCTACGCGACGTGAGTGCCGCCTACGGCCCCTACGAGGCGCTGTTCGACGTGTCGCTCCGCGTCTACCCCGGGCGCGCGCTGGCCCTGGTGGGAGCCAACGGGGCCGGCAAGTCCACGGTGGCGCGGGTGGTGTCCGGGCTGGTGCCCACGACCCGCGGGACGGTCCGCTTCGACGGTCGGGACGTTACCAGGCGTCCCGCCTACGAGATCGCCCGCATGGGCCTGTCGCAGCTCACCGAAGGACGCTCGGTGTTCGCGTCGCTGTCGGTCGAGGAGAACCTGACGCTCGCGTTCCGACGCGCCCTCGGGCGGCGGGGTCTGCCCGACGCGCTTGCCCGCGCCTACGAGGCGTTCCCGCGGCTGGCCGAGCGCCGGTCCCAGTCGGCGGGGACACTCTCGGGAGGGGAGCAGCGGATGCTGGCGCTGGCCCGGATGCTGGTACTGCGCCAGAAGCTCCTGGTGGTCGACGAGCTGTCGTTCGGACTCGCCCCGGTGGTGGTCGACGAGGTCTACGACGCGCTCGGCCAGGTGCTCGCCTCGGGCACCTCCCTCCTGGTCATCGAACAGCACGTGGACCGGGCACTGGTCCTCGCCGAGGACGTGGTCGTGCTCAGCAAGGGTCGGGTCGTCTACGACGGGGACGTGGCCGGGGCGGAGGGACGGGTCGCCGACCTGGTCCTCGGCCGGCCGGCGGCGCGGTCGGACCCGGGGGCCTGAGCGGTCGAGCCCACCGGGGTCCGGCGCCGGCCGGCGGCTTCCCCGGCGCTCGGCGGGTACGCGTGCGCCCCGGGCCTCAAGCCAGGCTGAAGGGCGGCACGCCCGACGGGACGTCCTTGAACAGCTCGCCCTTGGCGGCCGCCAGCTCGGCCGGAGTCCACATCGAGTCGCGATGGAGCTCGCCGACGGGGTGGAAGCCTCCCATCGCCCAGATGTCGCCGCCGTAGACGATGAAGTTCTGGCCGCTGATGTCGGCGGCGTCTTCGCTGGCGAGGAACGTCACCAACTGGGCCACGTTGCGCGGGTCGAACTTGTCGAAGCCGTCATCGGCCTTGGCCATCTCCCCGAAGATGTTCTCGGTCATGCGGGTCCGGGCGCGCGGCGAGATCGAGTTGCAGGTGATCCCGTAACGTCCGAGCTCGCGGGCGAGCACCCAGGTGAGGGAGGCGATGCCGGCCTTGGCCGAGGAGTAGTTCGCCTGGCCGGCATTGCCGAACAACCCGGCCTCGGACGACGTGTTGATGATCCGTCCGGCGACCTCCTCGCCGGCCTTGGCCCGACCCCTCCAGTGGACGGCGGCGTGGTGGGCGGGGGCGAAGTGGCCTTTCAGGTGGACGCGGATGACGTCGTCCCAGTCGGACTCCTCCATGTTGAAGCACATCTTGTCGCGCAGGATGCCGGCGTTGTTGACGAGGATGTCGAGCTGGCCGAAGGTGTCGACGGCCTGGTCCACGAGGGCCTTGGCGCCTTCCCACGAGCTGACGTCGGACGAGTTGACTGCGCCGTCGCTCCCGCCGGCCCTGATCAGCTCCACCACGTCCTCGGCCGGGTGCTTGTCACCACCTTCTCCCTGGAGGGACGCGCCCACGTCGTTGACGATGACCTTGGCACCCTCGGAGGCGAGCAGCAGGGCCTCCTCACGTCCGATGCCCCGGCCCGCGCCGGTCACGATGGCAACCTTGCCGTCCAGCATTCCCATGGGTGTCCTCCTGAGTGGATCCGTAGCTGTCGTCGATCTGCGATCGATCCTCGGGCCGCGCACGTTGACGATGTGGCGGAACCGGGGAAGCATGGCCGAATCCCACCTCCTCCGCAAGACAGGACGACCCCGTGACCCCAGCTCCGAGCCGCATCACAGACGTCCCGACCGACACGTCCCCATCGCCGCCCCTGGCGGGTCGGGTCGCGCTCGTCACCGGGGGTGGACGGGGGATCGGCCGGGCCATCGCCCTGGCCCTCGCCGCCGACGGGTGCGACGTGGCGGTCAACTACCGGAGGGACGCCGACGCGGCGGCGGCCACGGTGGCCGACATCGAGGCGCACGGCGTCCGGGGAGGCTCGTATCCTGCGTCCGTCGACGATCCCGACACCGCGACCGCGCTGGGAGAGGCGGTGCTGGCCGACATGGGTCCGGTCGATCTGCTGGTGTGCAACGCCGGGGTCGCCAGCCGCGGGGGGACCGTCGCCGAGACGTCCCTCGACGAGGTCGACCGCCTGATGCGGACCCACGTCTACAGCGCCTTCCAGCTGTGCCGGGTCCTCCTGCCCGCCATGCGAGAGCAGCCGCGCGGCGACCTCGTATTCATCTCGTCGGTGGCGGCGCGGCTGATGTCCGGGCGGTCGGCGCCGTACACGATGGCCAAGGTGGCGCTCGAGGCACTGGCCCTCACGCTGGCCAAGGAGGAACGGGGCCACGGTATCCATGCCAACGTGGTGGCGCCGGGACTGGTCGACACGGAGATGGGCCGCCGCCTGGTGCGTGGCGCCATGGGCGTGGACGACATCTCCGCACTGGACGCGACCTCGCCGTTCGGCCGGGTGTGCCGACCCGAGGACGTCGCCGACGTGGTGCGCTTCCTTGTCTCGCCGTCCGCCGGCTACGTGACCGGACAGGTGGTGTCGGTCGACGGAGGCGGCTGATCCGGCCGCTCGGGACGGTCGGACGGTCGGACGGTCGGTCGGCCGCTCGGGTCGGCCGCTCGGGACGGTCGGTCGGCCGCTCGGGTCGGCCGCTCGGGACGGTCGGTCGGGACGGTCGGTCGGGACGCCGATGGTAGGTTCGCCGACCGGGGCGCGCGGGTCGAGGGACGAACGGAGCCAGCATGAGCGGAACAGACGGAGCGGCCGGTAGAGCCGCCTTCGGGAGCCTGTCGTCGAAGCTCACCTCCCACGTCGACCGGATCGAGAACAAGCTTCGTCGCGAGGCGACACGGCGGGCCGACCTGTCCTTCACCCAGCTCCCGCCCCGGGTCGCCGCCCGGATGGCGTACAACGTCCTGCTGCGCCGCGATCCGGATCCCGCTGCGTGGGACGAGTACACCGGCGCACTCACCGACCACCTCCTGACCTACGAGGACATGGTGGATCGTGTCCGCTCGTCGAACGAGTTCCGGGTGGCGGCCCGGCCCGGCCACTCCGGGCTCCACGGATCGCTGCACGCCAGCCGCTGCGAATTCATCATCGGGCTTCCCCCCGCCCGCCGCATCATCGACGTGGGTGGGGGCCATACGGCGGACGGCCGAGGCGCCCTGGTGGCGCTCGGCTACCCGTACGGGTTCGAGGAGCTGGTCATCGTCGACCTGCCTCCGGACGACAGGCACGCCCTCTACAAGTCGGACCGCTTCGGCGACGCGGACACCGAACTGGGCCGGGTCCGCTATGAGTACCGGTCGATGGTGGACCTGTCGTTCGCCGAGTCCGGCTCGGTGGACCTGGTCTACAGCGGGCAGTCCATCGAGCACGTGCCGGAGGCGGCGGCCGACGAGGTTCTGGAAGGGGCCTTCCGCGCCCTGCGCCCGGGCGGATACATGGCCATCGACACTCCGAACGGCAGGCTGTGCCGGATGCAGCAGGACGACTTCATCGACCCGGACCACGACGTCGAGTACACGCTCGAGCAGCTTCGGGACAAGGTGCTCCGGGCCGGCTTCGAGGTCGAGACGATCCGGGGGCTGAACTGGGGCGGACCGGGCGTCGCCCGCGGCCGATTCGACGTCGCAGCGCTGTCGGCGAACTACGGCATCTACCACGCCGCCGACGAGTGCTACCTGCTGGCCTTCCTCGTGCGCAGGCCCCTCTGACCCGGATCCCGGCGGCTCCGACCGCAGGCGGCACGTGTCCGGGCGAGGGTGCGGGCGAGAGGATTCGAACCTCCACCCCCGAAGGGACCGGGACCTAAACCCGGCGCGTCTGCCGATTCCGCCACGCCCGCTTGGACGCAGCCTACCGAGCCGGGGATCGGCCAGGGGTCTCCCGAGGCCCAGGGAGACCCCTGGCTATAGTCGCCCTGTGCCGACCTCGTCCTCCACCCCGTCACCCGTGACGCCTGACGCCCCCGGGCCGGCCGAGGACATCGCGGTCGAGGTGTCGGAGCGCATCCGCTATCTCGACGAGGTGATGGCAGAGATCGACGCCGAAGTTCGCCGCCGACGGGCCTCGGGTGAGCTGCCGGCCGGCCTCGAGGCCGAACTCGACGAGCTCTTCCTGGAGTTCTCGCCGGTCGGGCTGCAGGGGAGGGCCCGACTCCGCGAGACGCTCCCCCTCGTGGACGGGTCGGCCTACGTCGACATCGCCGTGCCGACCGCGTCGAACAAGGCCGTCGGCAGCCACGTCAAACGGCTCATCCGCAAGGGCCTCGGCTGGTACATGGACTTCGTCGTCGCCCAGATCGTGAAGTTCGCCTGGTCGGTCTCGCGCATGTTCCATGTCGTGGTCGACCACATCGAGGCCCTCGAGGCAGCCGTGGAGACCCACCGGTCACCCGACCTCCCTCTCGACGCGGTGCCCGCCACCGACCCGGCCGCCGACTGGTGGGCGGAGGCGGCGGTGGAGGCCGTCCGCGGCGCTACCGACCGGGTGCTGGTCGCCGACTGCGGCGAGGGCCGGCTGCTCGACGCCCTCGGGGCCGCCGGCGTCGACGCCTACGGTGTCGATCCTTCCGACCTCGTGCTCGAGACGGCCCTGGCACGGGGTCTGGACGTGCGGGCCGAAGGGATCATCGACCACCTCCGGGTGGTCGCCGGCGAGGCCCTCGGTGCCATCGTGCTCACCGGCTCGCTCCAGTGGCTGCGACCCAACGAACGGGAGCTCCTGCTCGAGCTGGTCACCACCCGGCTGGCCGTGGACGGGACCCTGGTCCTGCACTCGACGACACCGGAGGGCTGGGTGGCCTCGGTACCGCCGGTCGTGTGTGACCTCGCCCCGGGCCGGCCCCTCCACGCCGAGACATGGTCACACCTGCTCGGGACCCGTGGGTTCGCAGTGGCCGAACCCGTGCGGGGTGGCGACGACCGGTCGCTGGCGCGGTTGGACCCGGTCGCGGCGGACGCCGGCGCCGTGAATGCGGCCATCGACGTGCTCAACGAGCTGCTGCTCGGGCCGACGGAGTACCTCGTGGTCGCCACGCGGGAGCGGTGACCGCCGTCCATCAGTTCGTGCCGGCGCTCCTGCCACGGGATGCGACGGGGGACCACACCCGGTCCCTTCGGGACGCCTTCCGCTCCGCGGGGTGGGAGTCGGACATCTACGTCGAGGCCGCCCACGACGAGCTCCGAGACGAGGCAGCGTACTTCGAGTCGTACCCGGGCCGGGCCCGTCCGGGCGACGTCCTCCTCTACCAGCTGGGTACGGCGTCGCCGGTGGCCGAATTCCTACTGGGCCGCGACGAGCCACTCGTACTCGACTACCACAACGTGACCCCCGAGTCCTTCTACGCCGGATGGGAGGAGCACACCGCGGCCAAGGTCGCCCTCGCCCGCCGTCAGGTCGCTGCGCTCGCCCCTCGCGCCGTCCTCGGCATCGCCGATTCGGCGTTCAACGCCCGAGAGCTCGCCGGGCTCGGCTGCCCCGCGACCGAGGTCGTACCGATCCTCGTCGACCTGGACCCCGGCACCGGCACGGTCGACCCGACGGAGCGCGAACGACTGGCAATCCGCCACGGGGGCGGCACCGTGCTCCTCTTCGTGGGACGGATCTCGCCGAACAAGTGCCACGAGCGGCTCGTCGGTGCGCTGTGGGTCTACCGGCGCCTCTACGACCCGGAGGCCCGGCTCCATCTGGTGGGCCCGTCGGTCACCCCCGACTACGCCGCCGCCGTCCTGGCGTTCGCCGCCGAACTCGGCCTGGCCGACGCAGTGGTCCATGGCGAGGGGCTCACCGACGGGCAGCTGGCGGCCTGGTACGACGACGCCGACGTGTTCGTCTGCCTGTCCCGCCACGAGGGGTTCTGCATCCCACTCCTCGAGGCGATGCGTGCGGGGACGCCGATCGTTGCACTCGATGCCGGGGCGGTGGGGGAGACTCTGGCCGACGCCGGCCTGCTCCTGCGCACCGCCCGCCCGGCCACCGTGGCGGCGGCCGTCGACCGGGTCCGCCGCGATCCGGTGCTGGCCGGGACCCTGGTGGACGCGGGGCACCGCCGGCTGGGTGAGTTCGGCGCCGCAGGCATTCGTCGGCGGTTCGTGGAGGTGCTCGGACGGGTGGCCGATCAGGGACGGGTGGTGGCGTGAAGCTGGTCTTCGTGACTCCCCGCTACGGCACCGAGGTCATCGGGGGCGCCGAGACCGCGGCACGCATGCTGGCCGAGCGCCTGTGCGTGCGCCCCGGCTGGGAGGTGGAGGTGCTCACCAGCTGCGCACTCGACCACCTCACCTGGGCGAACACGGAGCCACCCGGCAGATCGGTCGTCAACGGGGTCACGGTGCGGCGGTTCCCGTCGGTGTCGCCACGAACACTCGAGTACTTCGAGCTCGATGCCCGGCTGCGCGTGGCGCCACGGACGGCCTCGCTGGCGGACGCCCGACAGTGGATCGCACTGAACGGGCCCATGTGTCCGGGGCTGGTCGACGCCGTGGCCGCCTCCGACGGTGACGTGATCGCGTGCTACCCCTATCTCTTCGCCACCACCGTCGACGCCATCGCCGTGGCCCCGGCGCCCGTCGTGCTCCACCCGGCCGCCCACGACGAGCCGGCGCTCTACCTGTCGGCGTTCCGTCGCAGTTTCCGGGACATCGACGGCCTCGTGTACCACACCCGAGCCGAGCGGGACCTCATGGAGGAGGTGTTCCGGGTCGGCGGCCGGCCCCAGACTGTGCTCGGCCTGGGCGTGAACGACCCTGCGGGCGGTGGGCGCCCCGGCGGCGGGCTCCTCGGCCTGGGCGACCGACCGTACCTCTGCTACCTGGGCCGGGTGGACGAGCACAAGGGCTGCGGGATGCTGGCCGACTACTTCGCCGAATACAAGCGGCGCCACCCGGGCGACCTGGCGCTCGCCTTCGTCGGACCGGTGTCGGCCGCGGCCCCCGACCATCCGGACATCGTGGTGACGGGCACCGTGTCCGAATCCGACAAGTGGGACATCCTGGCCGGGGCGCAGGTGATGGTGACGCCCTCGGCCTACGAGTCGTTCTCCCTCGTCGTGCTGGAAGCGTGGACGCTGGGAGTG
>JAKAZC010000346.1 GCA_021826655.1 Actinomycetes bacterium
CGACGACGTGCCGGCCGAACGGGTCGTCCTCGAGCTCACCGAGCACGCCGGCATCGAGGACTACCAGGCCTTCGGGCAGGCCATCGACGAGCTCCGGTCGAGGGGGATCCGGCTGGCCGTCGACGACGCCGGGGCCGGCTTCGCCAGCTTCGCCCACATCCTCAACCTCCGACCGGACGTGATCAAGATCGACATCGCCCTGACGAGGGGGATCGACACCGACCCGGCCCGCAGGGCCCTGGGGGCGGCGCTGCTCAACTTCGGCTTCGAGGCCTACAGGGCCACCATCGTGGCCGAGGGGGTCGAGACCGAGGGCGAGCTCGACACCCTGCGCGCCCTGGGCTGCCGCTTCGGGCAGGGCTTCCTCCTCGGCCGGCCGCGCCGGCTCTCCCCCACCCGGCGACCCGGGGACGGCGAGCCCCGTGGCCTCGATCGGCCGGCGCGGGAGGGCGCGGCCATTCCGGTCCCTCCCGGCGACCGGACCTGAACCCCCCGGGGGGGGCGTGGGGCGCCGAAAGGCGCCGGCCGTTTGTTAACTTCAAGACACTGTGCCGCCGACCTTCGAGCCTGAGGCTCCCGGGGAGACCCGGCCGGCGGCGGGCAGGAGGGCTTCGCCGCTCCGGAGCATCATCGCCCTGCCGATCGGGTTGATCGGCGTGGTCGTGGGCGGCCTCCTGGCCTGGCGCTCCGCCATGCGCTCGGGGCTGTTCGACGACGTGTTCTGGCACCGGGCGGCCGGGGTGTGGATGCTCGACCACCACCGGGTCATGACCCACGACGTGTTCTCCTACACGGTGGCCGGCCGCCCGTGGACCACCCCCGAGTGGGGCTACGACGTGCTGCTGGCCGCATCGGTCCGGCTCCTGGGCCCGGTGGCGTTCTGGCTGATGTCGGCCGGGGTGGCGACGCTGGCGGTGGTGGCGGTGGCGGTGCTGTGCCGGATGGTCGGCGCCGGGTGGACGTGGACGGGCCTGCTGTGCGTGGAGGCCGGCGCGGCGGTGACCCTCTACCTCGACGACCGCCCCCAGGTCGTGAGCTACTTCCTGGTGGCGCTGCTGTTCCTGCTCCTGGCCCTCGGCCACCGCCGGCCGCGGGCGCTGGTGGCCGTCCCCTTCGTCTTCGCGGTGTGGGCCAACGTCCACGGGAGCTTCCTGCTGGGGCTAACCCTGCTGGTGCTCCAGGTGGCCGCGGCCCACCTGCCCCGGCGGGTGGAGAGGGTGGCCGTGGTCGATCCCCTGCCCCGGCGGGCCTCGGTGGTCGTGCTGCTGACGTCGGTCCTCGCCACCTTCGTCAACCCGTTCGGACCGGGCGTCTACCGGAGCGCCGTGGGCGTGACCTTCAACGGCACCATCCGCCGGCTGATCGCCGAGTGGCAGTCGCCCGAATTCCACAACCCGGCGACGATGGCCGTCGTCGTCCTCCCCATCGCCGCCACCGTGGCGTACCTGGCGTTCTCGAAGGGGACGCTGCCCGCCGTCGAGCTGATCATGGCATCGTTCCTCCTGGTCAGCACCCTCGACGCCTCCCGCTTCCTCCCCTACTTCGCCATCGCCTGGTGCGCCCTGGCCGCCCGGTGCTCGCCCCTCCCCCGCGAGGAGGTCCGCCCGAACGTGCTGGTGTGGCCCCTGCTCGGCGTGCTCGGGCTGGCCCTCCTCCACGGCCCCTGGGTGCCGGCCGGGCAACCGGCGCCCAGCGTCCCCGTGGGCGCCGTGGCCTAACTCCGGGCGCATCCGGGGCGGGTCTTCCCCACCTAACTCTGGAACGACTACCTCGACTGGAAGGGCATCCGGGTCTTCGTCGACGGCCGCACCGAGCTGTACACCGGCACGCCGGTGCTCGACCAGTACCTGGCGATCGACGGGCTGACCCGGGACCCGGACCGGATCCTGAGCCGGTACCGGGTCGACTACGTGCTGTGGCCGACCGACAGCGCCCTCTCCGTGTACCTGGGCCACGACCCTGCCTGGCGACTGATCCGGCGCTCCCGGGTCTCCCTGGTGTTCCGACGCGTCGGGACCGGCTGAGCAGTGGCCCGTCGTCGCCCGGTCCCCCGACGCGCCTCCGGGGGCCAAACCGTCGCCGGCACCGGCCGGCGCCGCCGGCTGGCCATCGTGGCAGCCGCGGTCGGGGCCGTCGGGCTGGTGGCTGTGGGCGCCGTCGCCCTGGCCACCCGGGGCTCGGGGGAGTCGGGGGACCTGTACTTCACCACCTACCAGCACACCGCTCTGTACAAGGTGGCCTTCACCTTCCGCTCGGGCCGGCCCCAGTTCGGCGCCCAGCAGCTGGTGACCACCCTGCCCGGGGCCGACGGCGTGGTCTTCGAGCCGGACGGGCACGCCGTGGTCGGGGGCCAGAACCTGGGCACGGTGGCCGAGGTCGACCCGGCCACCGGTGAGCACCGGTCCGTGGCGTCGGGCTGCCCCGGTGCGTTCCTGCTCGCCGTGGACCCGGCCACGAGCGACGTGTTCACCGCCGGGCTTCCGGGCCCCCTCTGCGTCATGCCGGTGGACCCCCTGCGTCCCGGCGTCCCCGTCCCCGTGCACGGAGACGACGCCGCCATCACGAGCGTCGCCTTCGACGGCGGCGGGCACGCCTTCTACACGACCGGAGGGAGCTTCGGCCCGGGCAACTTCGGCTCGATCGACGCCGCCACGGGTGCCACGACCCGCTTCCTGACCGACATCGCCGCCGGCCACGGCATGACCTACGACGCCTTCACCGGGACGCTGTACCTGTTCGGCGGGCAGTCCATCATGCAGATCGACCCCCGGCACCCCCAGCAGGTCCTGTCCTCGATGTCGGTCCCCGGCGTGCAGTTCGACCAGGGGACCACCGACGGCCAGGGACACCTCTTCGCCGCCAGCAACTTCGGCCAGCTGGTGGTGGTGGACGACCGGCTCTCGGGCCGGCTCGGGAACCCGCGCAACCAGGTGACGATGGTCCATCTGCACGCCAACCTCGACGACATCGCCCCCCTGGTGGGCCCGGGCGCGGCGACCGGGACGGGGCGCACGTGGCTCGGGCCCTCGGCCGCCCTGCTGGGGGCGCTGGTACTGGTCGCGCTCGCCCTCGGGTTCGTGCCGCCGCCAGGGTCGCGCCCGCGGCTTCCGAGCTGGGACATCCGGCGGC
>JAKAZC010000024.1 GCA_021826655.1 Actinomycetes bacterium
GTGCCGGTAGAAGTTGCCCTCGATCTCACCTCCCCCGTAGCCCTGCGCGCCCCGGTCGAAGTAGCCCTTCACGCAGAGGGCGACCGGTGGGTCCTGGCCCGGCACGTCCCGGCAGTCGATCGTGAAACGGACCTTCGTGGCGACGGTGCGCAGCACCTCGACGACCTCGCTCCCGGTGACCTGCAGCCCGGGGAACCCAGGGGAAAGGACCTCGGTGAGCCATGGCGGCGACAGCACCGTGTCGAGCGAGACCGGCGCGGGATCGGTCGCGGTCATGCGCGCCCTCCTGTTGCCTGCACGTCCTGTCGATCCACTCCGTCCCTGCCCTTCCCCCCGCTGCCCCGCCAAACCGGCCGGCGCGCCCGCGGGGCCACGAGGTCGCTCAGTAGTTCCCGATGCTGAGGTGCTTCACCTGCTGGAACGAGCGCACGCCGTCGACACCGCGCTCCCGTCCGAGCCCGCTCTGCTTGTAACCACCCGAAGACGCGTAGGCGCCGGTCGCCCCCCCGTTGACGTTGACCGCCCCCGATCGGATGCGGTTCGCCACCGCGGTGGCCGCCTGCAGGTCGGATCCGAAGACCTGGCCGGAGAGCCCGTAGATCGTGTCGTTCGCGATGGCCACGGCGTGATCGACGTCCCGGTACCCGAGCACGCACATGACCGGGCCGAAGATCTCGTCACGGCAGGCGGGATTGGAATTGTCGGGCACGTCGAGCACCGTGGGCTCGAAGAAGTACCCGCGCGGAAGACCGGCCGGGCGCCCCCCTCCCGCGGCCACCGTCGCGCCGTGCTCGACGGCGGCGGCCACGTAGGACTCGCACCGGGCGCGCTGGGCCGCCGAGATGACGGGTCCGACGAGCACGCTCGGGTCGGCCGGGTCCCCGATCGTGAGCGTTCGCGCGAGCTCGGCCGCCTTGGCCACGACCTCGGCCTTCCGTTCCTCGGGGACCAGCATCCGCGTCGGCAGGACGCAGCCCTGGCCGGCGTGGGCGGCGAACACCGCCATGCACCCGCCGGGCGCCCGGTCCACCGCGTCGGGCAGGTACAGCTGCACCGACTTGCCGCCGAGCTCGAGCACGACGCGCTTCAGGGTGTCCGACGCCTGGCGCATGATCTGACGGCCCACGTCGGTGGAGCCCGTGAACGTCACCATGTCCACCGCCGGATGGGTGGTCAGGAGCTGGGCCGCCTGAAGGCTTCCCTCCACGACCACGTTGAGCACGCCCGGGGGCAGCCCCGCCGCGTCGGCCGCCTCGCCGAAGACGAGCGCGGTGAGCGGGGTCAGCGGGCTGGGCTTGAGGACCACGCTGTTCCCGGTCAGCAACGCCGGGATGACCTTCCACGTGGCGATCCACAGGGGGAAGTTGTAGGCGGAGACGGCGGACACGACCCCGACGGGCTCGTAGCGGAGGATGCTGGCCGCGACCCGGTTGGACCCGATCACGTCGTGAAGGGGACGCGGGGTGTGCTCCTGCTCGGGCAGGGAGAGGTAGAGCTCGGCCGCCTCCCGCATGTGGGCGATGGGAAGGCCGAGCTGGGCGGCCGCCAACGTCGCGTTCGTCGCCCCGGCCTCCACCACCAGCGTCCTGGCCAGCTCCTCGTACCGGCTGTCGAAGTAGTCGGCCATCCGCACGATCGCGTCTGCCCGCTCGCGGCGGCCCAAGCCCGCCCAGGCTCCCTCGTCGAAGGACCGGCGGGCGGCCATGATGGCCTCTTCCACCTGCTCCGGCGCGCACGTCTGGACGTCCGCGACCGGCTCCTCGGTTGCGGGGTTGTCGACCAGCAGCGGTGCGCCGTCGCCGGCCCGGAACTTCCCGTCGATGTACGGCTGCCGCACATCGACGATCCCCTGGTCCCCCATCGTCGCCCTCCCTGCTCCCGGCGGCTCGATTCCTCGAGCTGGCCAGCGGCCCGATCGCCCTTGCGGTCGGAATGGCCGAGCTCGCGAGAAGCCCGGCCATTCCCTCTACCCAGCGAGACTATGCTTACCTTTTGAACAATAACATGATTCTGCTACGGTGAGGACCGAGGACGCCACCGCCGGGCGCGGGGGGACGGTCACCCGTACCGGGGGCGGCCGAGGGGGCTCCCGCGTCTGGCCGCAGCATCGTGGCGCAGGCCTCGCGCGGTACCATGACCGGCCGGCTCCGAGCGATGAGGGATGATGGTCATCCGATGAACGTGGAAGAGCAGGCGATCGCGGGCGAGGGAGACGACCCCCGCGACTGGCGGGGTCGCATCATCGAGCGCTCCGTCGCCCGCTCGGAGCGAGCGATCCGCGAGCGGGGCATCGGACCGGCGGCCCGCATCGTCGAGGCGGCCATCGCACTGTCCGCAGAGACCAACGGCGCACCCTTTTCGATCCAACAAGTCGTGACCAGAGCCGACACGGCGCTCCAGACCTTCTACCGCCATTTCGGCAGCAAGGACGCCTTGCTGCTGGCGATGCTCGAAGAGAGCATCGCCAGCAGCGTCCAGTCGATGGACGAGAACGCATCGCGGCATGCCAACCCCCTCGACGCCCTGCGCTACGTCGTCACCGACTCGTTCCGTCGGATCAGCGACGGTGAGACCGGCCCCTATCAGGCGAACGTCTCGCGCGACCACTACCGGCTGCTCGAGCTGTTCCCGAGCGAGGTCGAGCGCGCGACCTCCACGTTCACCGACCTCGTCGTCACGTGGATGACCAAGGCCCGGGACGCCGGGCTCATCGAGTCCGACGACATCCCGGCCCAGGCGGACCTGATCATGAACCTCGTCCTCTCCCAGTTCCATCGCATCAGGCTCGGCTCGATCGACGTGAGCCCGGAGGAGATGGCCGAACGCTGCTGGCAGTTCTGCTATCGGGCGCTCCAGCCGCGCGGGACGAAGCGGGCCGCGCCGGCCCGGCCGCGCCGGACGCGCCAGTCCTGAGGACGGGACACCTCCCCTTCGCCTGCAGGGCCGGCTCACACCCGAACGGAGGCGAGATGCCCACGGACCGCGTTCACGTCCCGCTCCCCGCGCCCGGCGCGGGGTCCCGCTCCAGGACCACCACCGGGATGTCCCGGTCCGTGCGGGTGGTGTACACGTCGTAGTTGGGCCATACCTCGGTCATGATCGACCAGAGGCGAGGCTTCTCCTCCGCGGTGGCCGTCCTGGCGTGGGCCGGGAACCGATCGCCCCGCACCTGCACCTGCACCTCCGGGTTCGCCGCCAGGTTCAGGTACCAGCCGGGATGCGTCGGTGCACCCCCTTTCGAGGCGACCACCAGGTACTTGTCACCGTCGCACCCGTAAATGAGGGCGAACTTGCGGGGCTGGCCGGTCCTGCGGCCCGTGGTCGTCAGCACGAGGCACGTCGCGCCGTTCCACTCGTGACCCACCTCCCCATCGGTCTCCTCGTACCGGCGGATGTGCTCGTCCCCGATCAGGCTCACGTCCGGAGCGGCGTAGGGCGGGGGGTTCGTGGCGTCGGTCGACATCGTCAGCGCGCCGTGTAGCCGCCGTCGATGGGCAGCAAGATGCCCGTCACGTTGCGCGACTGGTCGGAAGCCAGATAGAGCGCAGCCGCCGCGCAGTCCTCGGCGGTGATCGGGCGGCCCAGGGGATGCATCGCTCCGACCTGTCGGGCGTTGTCCCCTGCGACGCCTTCGGAGCCCTTGGTGGCCCCGGGCACACTGAAGTTGGTTCCGGGCATCCCCGCCGGGCAGATGCAGTTCACCCGGATGTCGAAGGGCGCGCACTCAATGGCCACGGCCCGGCTCAGCTGGTTCACCCCGCCCTTCGACGAGCCGTAGACCGTCCCGCCCCAGCCCACCATGCCGGCCACGCTGCCGGTGTTGACGATCACACCGCCGCCACCCTGCTCCTTGAACCGGATCACGGCGTGCTTGCACCCCCAGAAGACGCTCCGGAAGTTCACGTTCATCAACCGGTCCCACTCCTCGTTGGTGTGCTCCTCGAACTTCAGCCCGGGGCGGGGAGTCGAGATCCCCACGTTGTTGTACATGACGTCGAGCCGCCCGAAGGTCTCCACCGCGGCGGCGATCGCGCCGACGACGTCCTCCTCCCTCGTGACGTCGCAGGTCTGGGCGATCGCCGTCCCGCCCTCGGCCTCTATGACCCGGACCGTCTCTTTGATCCAGTCGCTCCGGACATCGGCGCAGACCACCTTCGCCCCCTCCCGGGCGAAGAGGACGGCCGAGGCGCGGCCGACGCCGGAACCGGATCCGGTGATCACCACTGACTTGTCGCTGAGCAGCATGACTTCCTCCTTGCCCCCGGGCCTACCGGTCGGTCTTCTCGTTCAGTCGCAGCGCCCTGGTCGGGCAGGCCTCCACCGCCGCCCGGACCTGGTCGAGGGTGCCGCCGGCAGGATCCCTCACGAAGGACCGGGCCTCGTCGTCCATGTCGAAGGTCTCCGGTGCGTACACGACGCACAGGCCCGACCCCATGCAGACGTCCCGATCGACCTCCACTTCCCAGCCCCCCACCGTCTCCTCCACCGTCACCGTCCGCTCAGGCCAGTCCGAAGAGCTGCGCGCAGTTCCGCCAGAGGATCTTCGCCTTGTCCTCCTCGTCGTAGGAGCTGAACCACTCGTCGGTCAGCTTCGTCGAGTTCGGCCAGGTGGTCTCGGAGTGGGGGTAGTCACTTGCCCACATGATGTTGTCGATGCCGATGTGATGGCGCTCGCGCAGTCCCACCGGATCCTCCATGAACGTCGCGTACACCTGCCGCTTGAAGTACGTGCTCGGCGGTGCCTCGAGCTTGCTCTCGGTCCAGTACCGATGCTTCTCCCACAGGTGGTCCATGTAGTACTGCACGAAGGAGATCCATCCGATCTGCGATTCGACGGCGATGAACTTCAGGTCGGGGTACCGCTGCATCACCAGCCCGAATATCAGCTCCGAGACCGCTTCCGCCATGGTCAGCTTGCTCATCACCAGGCCGGTCATGAAGCGCGGCGCGCTCTCGTACAGGTTGGCCACCGGGGTGCCCGGACGCCGGCCCCCCACGTGCATGGCCACGGGGAAGCCGGCTTGGAGGAACGCCTCCCACATCGGGTACCACTTCTCCTCGGAGTAGTCCCCTTCGGCGGGGAACAGGGGGATGTACCCTCCTGCCAGCCCGGCCTGCTTCGCGAACCGGATCTCGGCCACCGCCGATTCGGGCGTGTCGACCGGGATGGCCGCCATGCCCAACAGGCGCTTCGGGGCGTGGGACGAGAAGTCCGACAGCCACCGGTTGTAGCCCCGCACGCTGTTGAGGCGCAGGTCCCGGTCCTTCGACTGCAGCGGGCCCCCGACGTACAGCACCTCCGCATCGACGCCGTCGGCGTCCATGTCCTTCATCCGTTCGACCGGGTCCCAGGCCCCGGCCCGCCTGTCCTCGAGCTTGCGAACGTTCAAGGTGAAGTCCTGCGGGCGCTTGCCGGCCAGGTTGTCGAGCGTGTTGATGGGCGTCCGGTTCCCCTCGAAGACCCTGAAGTCGCCGTCGTCGGTCCGCTCGATGCGGGGAGCCCGATCCCGGAACTCCGGGTCGAGGTACTCCTGCCATGCCTCGTCGGGAATGGTGACGTGGGAATCCGACGATATGAGCCGGAATTCGGTCATGACGCTCTCCTTCTTGTCGGTCGCTTGTCGGCTTGTCGGTCGCTTGTCGGCTTGTCGGTCGCTTGTCGGCTTGTCACGGGATGACGTGGGTCTGCTTCAACCGGCCGATCTCTTCCCAGTCGTACCCCAGCTCGAGCAGGAGGTCCTCCGTGTCCTGCCCGTGCTCGGGGCCGCGGCGGAGCGTGGCGGGTTGCTCGTCGAACTGAACGGCGCCGGTCGGCATCGCGAAGCTCTCTCCCCCGTCGACCGGCACCTCGCCGATGTAGCCGTTGGCCTCCACCTGGCGATCCTCGACGAGCTCGGGCACACGCAGGAACGGAGCCCAGGGGAACCGTTCCCCGTCGAATGCAGCCCGCCACTCGGCGAACGTGCGGGCCGCGAAGATCTCGTCGAGGACCGCGACGCATTCCTCGCGGTGCTCGGCCCGGACGGTGATGTCGGCGAACCGGGGATCGAGGGCGAGCTCGGGCCGATCGACGGCCCGGCAGAAGTCGGCCCAGTACCGGTCCGGCTGCAGGAACACCAGGTTCACGAAGCGGTCGTCCTTGGTCCGGAACGCGTTGACCAGCGGGTTCGGCATCTGCGCCCGCAGCGCGCCACCCGGGGGTGGCGCCGCCCGGAAATTGCCCTGCAGCGCAGAGAGGACGTCGGAGGCCAGGGTCCACATGGCCGTGGCCAGGAGCGAGACGTCGACCACCGACGGCTCACCGGTGCGCTCGCGACGGAACAGGGCGCCGGCCATGCCGAAGGCGAGCTGCACGGCTCCGTTCCGGTCGCCGAACGCACCGCGCTGGCCGATGGGCTGGGGAAGGCCCTCGGGGGTCAGGGTCTCCCCCAGGGCGCCCCGGGCCCAGAACGCGGTGGAGTCGTACGCGGCCTTGTCGGCGTCGGGTCCTCGCACCCCGAAGCCGTGCCCCCGGGCGTAGATCAGCTTCGGATTGACCCGGCGGAGAGCTTCGACGCCGAGATCGAGGCGCTCGAGCGTCGACGGCAGGAAGTTGGTGAGGAAGATGTCGGCGTTCGCGACGAGCTTCATGAGGATGGCTCGTCCGTCGGGCGTCCCCACGTCGAGCCCGATGCTGCGCTTCCCACGGTTGGCCAGCTCCATCGACTGGTTGACGCCGCCCTTCGACTGCAGGATTCCCTGTGACACGAGGCCCCGGTACCCGTCGCCGGTCTCGGGATGCTCCACGTGGATCACGTCGGCACCCCAATCGGCGAGCAGCGCACCGGCCACCGGCACGAAGACCCACTGGGCGAGCTCGACCACCCGGACGCCCGAAAAGACATCGACCGCCGGACCGTTCGACATCGTGCTCTTCTCCCCCTTGCCGTGATCCGGCATCGATGCTCTGGTTCTACCTGATGATCAGGCGGTGAACTGCCCTGACGGCGGGTGCGGCGCGCTCACCCGAACACCACCGGCACCCCGTTCGGACCACGATGCTCCAACCCGATGATCCGCGCCGACGGCGCGGCCGGATCGAACCCGAGGTTCGGAAGCCGGTCGAGGACCGCGTTCATCGCCACCACCATCTCGGCCCGGGCGACGTGCATGCCGAGGCAGATGTGCGGACCGCCGGCGAACCCGAGGTTCGCCCGGGGCGGTCTCCGGACGTCGAAGCGGTCGGGATCGTCCCATCGCTGCGGATCGCGGTTGGCGGCCCCGAGGTTCATCTCGAGCACCGCTCCTGCCGGAAGGTCGACCCCGCAGAGCGTGACGTCCCTGGTCACCAGGCGGCGGAAGATCGGATCGGTGGGCTCCCAGCGCACCGCTTCCTCGATGGCGCCGCGCAGGAGCGAGCGGTCGTCCCGGACCGCGTCGAGGGTGGCGGGGTCCCGGAGGAGGGCGACGAGCAGGATGCCCAGCTGCCGCCACGTGGTCCCGGAACCCGCGGTGAGGATCAGCCGGGCGAACCCCAGAACCTCCTCGTCGGAGAGCAGGTGCCGCTCCCCGTTCTCCTCCACCTCGCTCTCGACGAGCATGGTGATGACGTCGTCCTGAGGGTGCCGGCGACGATCGGCGATGACGTCGGCCAGGAGCGCCGCCGTCCTGGCCGCCACGTCGTCTGCCCCGCTCCGGGACCGGCTCTCGCTCTGCTCGCGGAAATCGAGGCCCTGCTGCCTGGTCAGACCGAAGCTGGACGTGATCGTCTGCAGCGGGATGCGGGCACAGAGCTCCGCGTTCAGCTCGGCACGCCCGGCATCCTCGAAGGCCGTCACGGCCTCGTCCACCAGGCCGGCGATCCACCGATCGATCCACCACTGCGCCCGCTTCGGCGTGAACGCCGGCTGCACGAGCGCCCGGTACCGTCGGTGCTCCTCGCCGACCATCTCGAGGATGCTCCTGCCGAAGAGCTCGGTCGTGAAGCCCTCGTAATAGGCCGAGGAGAAGGTCGCGTTCTCGCGCAGGGCCAGATCGTTCGCTTCGAACGTGAAGGCCGAGTAGCACGGAGCGCCCGGCCTCACCCGGAATGCCTCGGGCACCCCGAGCAGCTCGGCCACCGACCCCCTGTGCACGGGCGCCGCGGCACGCAGCTCGGCGAACGCCGGGTACGGGTCCTCCACCAGGACGCCCCCGTTCATCGCGGCGACGTGCTTCTCGACGTCATAGAGGTCCGCGAACCGTTCGGCCTCTGCCTCGCTCACCCGTCCGTCCAACTCGCCACCCCCGGGGGCCCGGCCCCCACGACCCCGAATCCCTCGATCGACCCGCCGGGCGGCCCCTCCGCCCTTGCCCGGATCAACCTATAGGGTTACTCTCCTACAAGCAAGAGTCACGTTCTCGCCCCGCCGGGCGCTCCTGCCGGCACGCCGGCTCGGGAGGCAGGGTGGCACATGATCGGTGACGAACGTGCACAGGGCCGGTCCTCTCGGGGCGGCCGGGAGGGGACATGCCGTGAGCAACGAGGGAATGACCGACAGCTGGCTCGTGTCCGTGGACGACCACGTTCTCGAGCCGGCGACAGTGTGGCAGGACCGAGTTCCCGCGAGGTACCGGGATGACGCCCCCCGCATGGAGCGCGAGGGCAAGGACGAGTTCTGGGTCTACGAGGGCAACCGGCTGCCGACGAGCGGGCTCAGCGCCGTCGCGGGCAAGCAGCGGGAGGAGTTCAGCCCCGAGCCGGTCACCTACGCCGAGATGCGGCCCGGCTGCTACGACCCGATCGCCCGGCTCGAGGACATGAACCGGGCCGGGGTGATCGCCTCGCTGTCCTTCCCGTCCCTGCCCAGGTTCTGCGGCCAGCTCTTCTACGAGGCTCGCGACAGGACCCTGGCGCTGCTGTGCGTTCAGGCCTACAACGACTGGATGATCGACGAGTGGTGCGGGTCGGCGCCGGGCCGTTACATCCCGCTGGTGATCATCCCCCTCTGGGACCCGGTCCTCGCGGCGCGCGAGATGGAGCGCTGCGCGGCGAAGGGGGCCCGGGCATTCTGCTTCTCGGAGAACCCGGCACCGCTCGGATTGCCGACCATCCACGATCCCAACCGCTACTGGGACCCGGTCATGGCCGCCGCCCAGGACAACGAGCTCGTCGTCTGCATGCACGTCGGATCGTCTTCGACGATCCCCGCGATCTCACCGGACTCCCCGTTCATGGCGAACCTGGCATGGGGCGCGAACCGGACCTCGGGCGCCATGCTCTCGTGGCTCTTCAGCGGCTACTTCCAGCGAATGCCCGGCCTGAAGATCGCCCTGTCCGAGGGCGAGATCGGGTGGATCCCCTTCTTCCTGGAACGAGCGCAGCAGGTCTACGAGAAGCAGCGGTACTGGGTGGCCCGGGGAGTGGAGTTCGCCGGGCACGCCGGATCGGACCTCGACCTCGACGATCTCGACCTCGCCCAGCTGTACCGTGACCACGTTCACGGTTGCGTCATCGACGACGTGCACGGCCTGAGGAACCTCGATGTCATCGGCGAGGACAACGTCATGCTCGAGACCGACTATCCCCATTCGGACTCGACCTGGCCCGATTCGCTGAAGCTGGCCCAGGAACGCTTGGCGCACCTCGAACCAGCCGTCCGGCACAAGGTCCTCCGAGGAAACGCCGAGAGGCTCTTTCGCTTCACGGCCTCCATGTAGAGGTGGCGCAACAGCCCCCCGGGTCCGGTCGTGGATCGTCCCATCCCGCCATCCCGCCCATCACGCCCGAGAACGAGGCCTACTGGCTCGGAGGAGCCGACGGCGAGCTTCGGATCCGACGGTGCCAGGACTGCCGCCTCTGGGTCGAGGGACCGAGCCCGCTGTGCCCCTCGTGCCTGAGCCGGGAGCTGGCGCCCGAGACCACCTCCGGCCGGGGCACCGTGTACACGTACAGCGTCACGTACAACACCAGCTACGAGGCCTTCGGCCCGGGTGGCCTCTCGGTGGAGTTGCCCTACATCACCGCCATCGTCGAGCTGGACGACCAGCCCGCGCTGCGGATCACCACCAACCTCGTCGGATGCCAGCCTGACGACGTCGCCGTCGGCATGCGGGTCCGGGCCGTCTTCGAGCGGAGCGGCGACCTCTACATCCCGCTCTTCGAACCCGAGCCGGTCGCGCCATGAGGGGCGAGGACGCGGTCGTCATCTCCGGCATCGGCCAGACCGAGATCGGGATCGGCCTGTTCCGGAGCGATCTCGACCTGACCCTCGACGCCTGCCTGAGGGCGATCGCCGACGCCGGATTGAGCAGGGGCGACATCGACGGCGTCGCCACGTACCCTTCGCGCCGGGGACCGGCCGTCCGCTACGGCGGGATCTCGGGACCAGCCACCTCGGAGGTCCAAGACGCCCTCCGACTCGACGTCCACTGGCACGCCGGCGGCAGCGACGGACCGGGCCATCTGGGTGCCGTCCTCAATGCGATCGGTGCGGTGTCCGCCGGCCTCTGCAAGCACGTGCTCGTGTACCGCACGGTCACCGAGGCGAGCCTGAAGCAGGAGCGCCGCCGGCTCGCGGCCGCCGCGGGTCCGGCCGGGCCGGCCCCGGCCCACGGGACCACCCGCTGGACGGGGGGGGCCATCAACCCCATCGCCGCCGCCGCTCAGCGGCACTTCCACGAGCACGGCACGACCCGGGAGATGCTGGGCTCCCTCGCCATCAATTCCCGGCGCAACGCGGGACGGAACCCCAAGGCGGTCCTCCGCGAGCCCATCACGATGGACGACTACCTCGCCGCCCGCTGGATCACGACGCCGCTCGGCCTGCTCGACTGCGACATCCTCGTCGACGCGTCCACGGCGTTCGTGATCTCCGCTGCCGAACGCCTCGCCGACTCGCCGAGCCCCGTCAGGATCCTGGCCATCGGCTGTGGTGTCTCGGGTCGGACCCGCTGGGAGCAGCGGCCCGACATGACCGCCTTCTCGCAGCGCGAGGCCGCCTCGCTGATGTGGTCCCGGACCGATCTGAAGCCGACCGATGTCGACGTGCTCGAGGTATACGACGGGTTCAGCTACCTGACCCTCGCGTGGATCGAAGCGCTCGGCTTCGCCGAGGTCGGCGGCGGGGGTCACTTCCTGTCGAGCGGCGACATCGCCTTCCACGGGCGGTACCCGCTCAACACACACGGCGGGCAGCTCTCGGAGGGTCGTACCCACGGCTTCGGCTTCCTGCACGAAGCTTGCCTGCAGGTTCGCGGGCAGGCCGGCGATCACCAGGTCCCGGGTCGCAACGACGTCGTCCTCGCCGCCGCCGGCGGCCTCGGTGCGACGTGCATGCTCCTGTCGATGGCCTAGGGCGTCCGCCGGGACCCCGTGCCGGGCCGGCGGCCGGCGTCCCTGCGCCCCCTTCGGGGTCGGGCGCCGTCACCGCCTCCGTCGCACCCGGCCCGCCGGACCGGTATCGTCGCGGTGGTCAGCACCATCAGGGGGTTCACCGATGACGGTCGAGATCGAGTCGGCGTGGCCGCGGTACCCGGACTACCGCATCGACCTCGTCCCTTGCCGGGCGACGGGCCGGGTCTCCGCCGGGGACGTGCTGCTCGCCGAGAGCGACGAGTGCCTGGTGGTGAAGGAATCCAAGCATGTCGCGCGCCTGTACTTCCCCGAGAAGGACGTGCGGTGGGAGCTGTTCGAGAAGACCGATCACCACACGCTCTGCCCCTTCAAGGGCCAGGCCGACTACTGGAGCCTCACCGGTGCCGACCCGGTCGAGGAGAACGTCGTGTGGGGCTATCGCACCCCGTTCCCCGAGGTCGCCGGCATCGAGGGGTTCGTGTGCTTCTACCACGAGCGGCTCAGCGTGGTGCTGAAGGAGCGATGGGGCGACGGATCGGTGGTCACCACCGGCTTCCCGGCCTGGGGCGACGAGTCCGAGCTCTTGCGCCTCATCGACGTCCAGCCGGCCGGGGATGACCGGTTCATCGGGCCGGCGTACGGCGAGATGCACCGCAACGTCGTGGAGGGTGGCCAGCTGCTCGCCGAGGCCGTGGTCGCCGCTTCGAAGACCGTGCCCGGGCAGCGGGTCACCTCTGCCTCCATGATCTTCTCGAAGGCCGCGGCGTTCGACGCGCCGGTCGACGTCGACGTGCAGGTCCTCCGGGCGGGCCGCACGCTGTCGACGGTCGAGGTCCGGATCACCCAGGACGGATCGCTGCGGAGCGCCGGGCTCCTGCTCATGGACGCCGGAGCGTCGGACGTGATCCGGCACGCCGTCGACATGCCCGAGGTTGCCGGTCCCGAGGACGCGGTGCCGTACGACTTCGGCGTGACCGGTCGCGACCTCCGGGTCGTCGGCGCCACCTACGGCCCCGACCCCGACCGGATCGGCCCTCCGGAGATTCACGTCTGGGCGCGGTTCCGCGACGCGCCGGACGAGCCGTACCTCCATGCCGCGCTCCTCGCCCAGTCGACCACGCACTGGACGATCGCCGCCGCCATGCTGCCCCACCCGGGCTTCGGCGAGGCCGACGCCCACGTGACTCTCTCGACGGGGGTCCTGCAGACGACCGTCGCCTTCCACGACGAGGTCGACGTCACCGAGTGGCTCCTGTACGCCAACCCGGCGATCTGGTCGGGACGCGGTCTCGCCCAGGGCGAGGGACACGTGTTCACCCGCGACGGCCGACTGGTCGCGTCGTACGGGGTGCAGGCGATGATCCGGGGCTTCGAGAGGGACCCGGCCGCCATGGGGCAGGACTTCCGCACCGCGATGTGAGCCCGGCGACGGCCGGTTCCCGTACCACCGACCCGCGTTCGGGGGCGCACCAGCGGAGGGCGCCGCGGCCCGCGGAACCCCCCTCCGAACTAGTGCGCAACCAGTGCCCGGCGTATCCTTCCCGGACATCTCACCCGGGAGGTACCGATGTCCTACGGAACGCTCAACGACCCGGAGCAACGCCCCGCCTCCGCCACCACCACGTTCGAGAACGTGCTGTACGAGGTCGCGCGGGGCGTGGCTCACATCACGCTGAACCGGCCCGACCAGCGCAACGGGCTCAACCTGGGCTTGTCGAGCGACCTGCAGGCGGCGGTAGAGCACGCCGACGCGGACGACGACGTGAAGGTCCTCCTGTTGAAGGGGAACGGGCCCTCGTTCTGCAGCGGGTACGACGTGTCCGGCTCCTCCCCCGCACGCGAACCGGTGGAAGAGCAGCCCGGCGACACCGATCCGGCGTGGGACCGCCTCAATCGGACCCTGTACGCGATGCGCAGGGACGGCGAGTGGTGGCTGCGCCTGTTCTGGAACCTGCGCAAGCCGGTCGTCGCCCAGGTGCACGGAGCCTGCCTGGCGGGTGGCAACGACCTGATCGCGGCCGCCGACATCGTGATCGCCGCCGAGGACGCCCGTTTCGGCCTACCCCAGGCGAGGGGTCTCGGCGTCATACACACCATGGGCCTCTGGCCCTACTACATGGGGATCAGAAAGGCGAAGGAGCTCGCCTTCACCGGTGACAGCATCACCGGGGCCGAGGCGGCTCGCGTGGGCCTCATCAACGACGCGGTCCCCGCCGAGCAGCTCGGTGCCGAAGCGACGTGGCTCGCGGAGCGCATCGCCCTCATGCCCCGGCAGGTCCTGATGGCGCACAAGTTCGCCATCAACCGCTTCGTCGAGGTCGCCGGGCTCGACACCGCGGTCCGGGGAGCCGGCGAGTACGACGCCGTCAGCGCGGACAACTGGATCAGCGCGAGGTTCCGACGGATGACCCAGCAGGAGGGGCTCCGGGCCGCCGTCGCGTGGCGCGACGAGATCTGGGACGAGCAGGCCCGACGCCGGCCGGTCTGAGCCGGACCCATCGTCACACGAGCGGCGCGAGCCCGTCGCCCGCCACCGGGGCGGGGAAGTCGAGCACGGAGACGCACCCCGGGGGCGCGGCCACCAGGCGCGGCACCACGTTCATCGCCCGTGACGCGTTCAGGCGGGCGTTCGCGATGGCCGGCTCGACTCCTTCGGGCCATCCGAACGTGGCCACGATCGGCGGCTCCCCGTCGATCTCCACGCGCCAGGGAGGCTCGTGGTGGTCCGCTCGCCACCCCGGCCCGAGGCCCAGGACCGCGGTCTGCTCGTTCGTGATGGTCAGGAACTCCCGGTCACCTGCGAACGCGGCGAACCGCCACTGGGCCCCTGCAACGGTCCCTGCCTTCACCTCGTAGCCCGACGTGGGGAGCACCACGTCGGCCGGTGCGAGCGCGATGCGCTTCTCGACCAGCTGCACGTCCGTGCACTCGAACCCCATCGCCGTCGCCACCATGTTGGCCGACTGGCGCATGGCCCACACCCACCCGTTGTCCACCATCTCCTCGTTCTCGTTGCTCCCGGGCGGCAGGCCGATCCCGAGGCCCAGTTCGAGCTGTGCGGCGGACGGATAGTTCTCGACGTGGTTCCGCTGCCACACGCGAATCGCACGGACCCTGCCCGTGTACCCGCTCACGAAGAGGGGAAAGACGTCGCTGATGAGGCCCGGGATGTTGCCACCGGCAGCAAGGGATGCCCCGCCGGCGCGCCCCGCCGCGTCGAGCATCTCGAACTCAGGCTGGCCCGGCAGGAAGTAACCACCCATTCCCGTGTAGACGTTCACCCCGGCTCGCAGGAGGCGCTCGATCATCTGCACGTCCCAGAGCATCCCCGAGTAGATGGCTGCATCCGGCCGCGCCGCGAGCACCTGCCCGAGGTCCTGCGTGGTCGTGATCCCGTTCGGCGCTCCGCCGACCAGCGTGCCGGAATCGAGGCCGGCCTTGTCGTCGGCATGGACGAGCACCGACACCAGCTCGAGCTCGCGGTGGCCGGCGAGCCGGCGCACGATCTCGGACCCGACACCGCCGGTGTAGAGCTGTGCCAATCGAATCACCTACGACCCCCCGATCCATGTGGGCAGGGCCCGCCCGCTGAGCCGGCCGGTCCCGGCACGCGCCGATTGCACGAGCCCAGAAAAGAGTAATATGATTTCTTCCCCGCATCAACCAGCAGGCGCCGGCCGGGCCCGTGATGTGCCCGGGCTCCGCACGCGCGGGCAGCTGCCCGCCTGACGGGGCAGGTGCCGGCGACCGCGGCCACCCGATGGCGATCCGGTGGCCGCTCAGCCGACCGCCGGACCCCTCCCGGGCGACCGGCGTGGATCGACCAGGATCTTGCACTCCTCGGCCGAGGAGGAGAGGGAGCCGAACGCCCGGTCGACCTCGCCGAGCGAGACGGTACTCGTCACCAGGGGGGCCGGATCGATGCGGCCCGAGGCGAACGCCCTGATCACCATCTCGAACTCCTCGGGAAGGTAGTAGACCGCGAAGGAGATCGTCAGCTCCTTCATCAGGGCTCGGACCGGGACGTAGGGATCGGGCGACGAGCACACGCCGGCGACGACGACACGACCCTTCGTCCCCGCTGCCGCCACGGCCACGTTCAGGAGCCCGGGCTTGCCGACGCACTCGACCACCACGTCGTAGCCCCCGCCCAGGTCGTCCGTCGCCGGGTCGACCACGGCCGTGGCTCCGAACGCCCGGCCCAGCCGCCGGCGGGACGGGGCCGGATCGGACACGACGATCTCTCCGGCCCCCATCTCGTCGGCCCCTCCGGCCGTGGCCAGCCCGACCGGTCCCGCCCCGATGATCGCGACGCGATCACCGGCCTCTATCCGGGCCGCCCGGGCCGTGTGCAGGCCGACCGAGAACGGCTCGACGAGCGCGCCGAACGGCTC
>JAKAZC010000347.1 GCA_021826655.1 Actinomycetes bacterium
GCGGGCGGCTTCGAGGAGACGGGCGTAGTTGCGCCGGGCGTCCGCCCGGAGCGGACGGCCGGCGGCGGTCGCATCCGTCGCGTCATCCCTGCTCATTGCCATCATTCTCGCCCCGGTACGGCCAGGAGTTGCAAAGTGGAGGATCCCTCCGTATAGTAACCGGAGGAAGCTTCCGGTTGAAGCCTACCAGCGGAAAGGTCGCTGCCCATGCCCTCCCCTCACCGTGCTGCCTCGCGCCCGCGCCACGCCGCGCCGTTCCCCGGACCCCCGGGGCGCCGGCCGCCGCGCGCCGTCGCCGGACCCACGTTCCGGCTGCTCGTCATCCTGACGGCCCAGCTCATGGTCGTCCTCGACGCCACCATCGTCAACGTCGCCCTCCCCCACATCCAGGCCGCGCTCGGCTTCTCGACGGCCAACCTGTCCTGGGTGCTCAACGCCTACGTGCTGACCTTCGGAGGGCTCCTGCTCCTCGGCGCCCGCTCGGGCGATCTCGTCGGTCGCCGCCGGGTGTTCGTGGGCGGGATCGCGCTCTTCTCCGTCGCCTCGCTCGCCGGCGGCTTCGCTCCCTCCGGCGGCATGTTGCTGGCGGCCCGGGCGGTCCAGGGCGTCGGGGGGGCGCTGGCCGCACCGTCGGCCCTCGCCCTGCTCACCACGCTGTTCCCCGAGGGTGCAGCCCGGGTCAGGGCGATCGCCCTGTTCACGGCCGTCTCGGCCGCCGGGGGTGCCGTGGGCCTGGTGGCCGGCGGCATCCTGACCGAGTGGGTCGGATGGCGGTGGGTGATGTTCGTCAACGTCCCGATCGGCGTCGTGGTCGCGGTGGTGGGCCACCGGGTGCTGGGCGAGACCCCGGTCCGCCAAGGACGGTTCGACGTCGCCGGCGCGCTCACCTCGACGCTCGGCATGGCAGGGGTCGTCCTCGGGCTCGTCCAGGCCAGCAGTGACGGCTGGACGGGGCCCCTCACCCTGGGCGCGCTCCTGGGCGGCGTCGCCCTGCTGGCGGGGTTCGTGCTGGTCGAGCGCACGGCCAAGGAGCCGATCCTTCCCTTGCACCTGCTCAGCCACCCCACCCGCAGCGCCGCCAACGCCGCTCGAGGCCTCGTCTACTGCGGCATGTACGGGATGTTCTTCTTCCTGTCCCAGTTCCTCCAGGAGGTCGACGGCTACTCCCCACTGCGCGGGGGCGCCGCGTTCCTGCCGATGCCGGTCTCCGTGTTCCTCGCGTCGCAGCTCACCAGCCGGGTGCTGGTCCGGCGGTTCAGTCCGAAGCGCCTCATGCTCGCCGGTATCGCGCTGTCGACGCTGGGGCTGCTCCTGGCAGCACGCCTCCATGCCGGCACGGGCTATCCCCAGGTGGTGGCGAGCCTCGTGCTGGTCGGCGTGGGATCGGGCGTCTCGTTCGTGTCGCTCACGACCGCGTCGCTCGTCGACGTCGTCGCCACTGACGCCGGCGCCGCCTCCGGGCTCGTCAACGTCAGCCAGCAACTCGGGGGGGCGCTGGGCGTGGCGGTGCTGGTCACCGTCTTCGGGGCGGCGACGCACCACATGGCGTTGTCGGGGCACGGCGGGGCGGCGGCGGACGCGGTGCTCGCAGGCGGCATCGACCGCGCGTTCGAGGTCGGGACGCTGTTCGCCGTCGCCGGGCTGGCGGTGGTGGCGATCTTCGTCCGGCACCGCCGCACGGCGGTCGATGCGGGGGTGATGGCACGGTCGAGCACCGGCGTCGAAGAGCCGGACCGCGCCCTCGAGCCCCTCGACGCCGCATGAGCGCGGCCGGGCGACCCGCTCGCTCGCCTACACGGTCTTCAGGTTGTCGAACCTGGCGTACTGGCCGAGGAAGACCAGATGTGCCGACCCGGTCGGCCCGTTGCGGTGCTTGGCCACGATGATCTCGGCGATGCCACGGCGGTCGATCGGCGTCTCGGGGTCGTACGCCTCCTCGCGGTAGATGAACAGCACCACGTCGGCGTCCTGCTCGAGGGAGCCGGACTCCCGTAGGTCGGACAGCATCGGCCGCTTGTCCTGCCGTGCCTCGAGCCCCCGGGACAGCTGGGACAGCGCCACCACGGGACAGTCGAGCTCCCGGGCGAGGATCTTGAGCCCCCGGCTGATCTCGGCCACCTCGACCTGGCGGTTCTCCGCCCGGCCGCGGCCCGTCATGAGCTGGAGGTAGTCCACGACGACCAGGCCGAGATCGCCCTCGCTCTTCTTCAGCCGGCGGGCCCGCGCACGGATGTCCATCAAGGTGAGGTTCGGCTTGTCGTCGATGAAGACGGTGGCGTCGCTCAGGCGGCTGACCGCGGCACCCACCTTCGCCCAATCGGCCTCGTGGAGGTGGCCCGTGCGCATCCGCTGCGAGTCGACCCGGGCGTCCGACGCCAGCATCCGCTGGGTCAGCTCGAAGTGCCCCATCTCGAGCGAGAAGAGAAGGGCCGGCCGCCGGAGGACGACGCCGACGTGGGCCAGCATCCCGAGGGCGAAGCTCGTGTTGTGCGTCGGCGTCATGCAGCGGCCGGCCAGGAACAGGCGTGAGGCCGAGCTGACCGCGATGCAGCGCACCGGGATGCTCGGGACTTCCTCCACCGCGACCACCGCCCTCCGGGTGTGGCGGCCGATGCGCCGTCTGCTGGCCGTGGCGGCCAACCGCTCGGCCATGTCGGGCCTCGCGAACACCGGGTCCCTCGGCGCCCAGGCGAAGCGCCAGGCTCGCCCCACCCGGCCGTCGGGAAGGGGACGCACTCGCTCCTCGACCGGCCGGGGCTTGTGCCCCAGCGTGCAGACCACCTCCCACGCCTGCTCCAACAGATCCCGATCGCGCAGGCACAGTTCGACCGTCCCGTTCCGGTCCGCCAGCGCGCCGCAGGTGTCCATCAGCCCCTGGAGGAGCGCCAGGCGCTGCTTGGCCGACGCGCGGAGGTACGCCGGCGGGATCTGCACGACCGGCCCCACGGGACGTTCGGCTGAGCCGGGCTCGGCGGCGCCCATGGCACCGCCGCCCACACAGCAGCCGAGGACGTAGGGATCGACCGGCAGCTCCGCGTCGGGCCCGTCGAGCGGCCCGGCGAGCGGCACGTACCACTTCGGCCGACGGCCGCGCGGCG
>JAKAZC010000348.1 GCA_021826655.1 Actinomycetes bacterium
CCCCGTACTGCTCGCCCAGCTCCACGGCCGAGTCCCACGCCTCCTGGGCGGCGGACAGCAGCTCGGTCGGCACCAGCTCCTCGTCGACCTCGGCCACCGCGTCGCGGTGCATGCGCAGCACCTCGAGCATGGGCTCGGTGTTCTCGTGGTAGCCGGCGAAGGGCCCCATGCGGGCCGCGGTGCGGGCCGAGGTGGCATACGCGTGACCCGTCATGAGGGCGGTGATGGCCCCGGCCCACGCCCGCCCCCCGTCTGAGTCGTAGGGGAGGCCCTGGGCCATGAGGAGCGCGCCCAGGTTGGCGTAGCCGATGCCCAGCTCCCGGAACCGGCGGGAGTTCTCGCCGATCTTCTCGGTCGGGTAGTCGGCGTTGCCCACGATGATCTCCTGGGCGGTGAAGACGACCTCGACGGACGCCTTGAAGCCGTCGACGTCGAAGCTGCCGTCGGCGCCCAGGTAGCTGAGCAGGTTCAGGCTGGCCAGGTTGCAGGCCGAGTTGTCGAGGTGCATGTACTCGCTGCACGGGTTGGAGCCGTTGATCCGGCCCGTGTTGCGGGCCGTGTTCCACCGGTTGATGGTGGTGTCGAACTGCATGCCGGGGTCGGCGCACTCCCAGGCGGCGTGGGCGATCTGGCGGAAGAGGTCCTGGGCCGGCACGGTGCGGACGGGCGAGCCGTCGGCGCGGGCGGTCAGCTCCCAGTCGTCGCCGGCCACTACCGCGGCCATGAACTCGTCGGTGACCCGCACCGAATTGTTGGCGTTCTGGTACTGCAGGCTGACCGAGTCCTTGCCGTCGAGGTCCATGTCGAAGCCGGCGTCGCGCAGCACGCGGGCCTTGCGCTCCTCGATGGCCTTGCACCAGATGAAGTCCTCGATGTCCGGGTGGTCGGCGTCGAGGATGACCATCTTGGCGGCGCGGCGGGTCTTGCCCCCCGACTTGATGGTGCCGGCCGACGCGTCAGCCCCCCGCATGAAGCTCACCGGGCCCGACGCGGTCCCCCCGCCCTTCAGCAGCTCGTGGGAGGAGCGGATGCGCGACAGGTTGACACCGGCACCGGAGCCGCCCTTGAAGATCACGCCCTCCTCCGTGTACCAGTTGAGGATGGAGTCCATCGAGTCCTCCACGGCGAGGATGAAGCACGCCGATCCCTGCTGGGGGACGCCGGCCACGCCGATGTTGAACCACACGGGCGAGTTGAACGCCGCCTTCTGGTGGATGATGAGGTACTTGAGCTCGGCCCGGAACGACTCGGCCTCCTCGTCGTCGAGGAAGTAGCCGTCCTTCATCCCCCAGGCGGTCACCGTGTCCACCACCCGGTCGGCCACCTGCTTCAGGGACCACTCACGCTCCGGCGTACCGGGGGTGCCCCGGAAGTACTTCTGGGCCAGGATGTTGGTGGCGTTGAGGCTCCAGGTCGAGGGCACCTCCACCCCCAGCTGCTCGAACGCCACCTCCCCGGTGCGGTAGTTGGTGATCCGCGCGTCGCGCCGCTCCCATGTCACCGTGTCGTACGGGTCGATGCCCTGGCCGGTGAAGTGGCGGCCGATGCCGATGCCGGTCCGCTGGGGGGCGATGGCCATGGGATGCACCTCTTTCGTGTGGTGGCTCGTGTCGTGACTGTCGGTGTCGGCCACCCTTCCGGGTGCCCCGGCGCCGCCGTTGCTGCGCTCCCTCTCCCCCCGAGTCTCTCCGCCGGTGCCTGGCGCCGTGCCCGCCGGACACGGTCCGCCGAACAGGAGATTCCGTACCAAAACACAATATCTTGTGTTTTGCCCTCCCCGAGGTACGAGATAGTGGGATCATTACAGCAGCGTAATTACATGCCTGTCAACGCCTTCGCGCCGATTCCGGCGCCGGACGACCGGCTCCGCCCCAGGTCACCGGTGGTTCGCGAAGAATTGCGGATCATTGCTGGGCGCGAGCACCTTCCCGGCGGTCCCGACCCGGCGAGCCCGACCCGGCGGTCCCGAGCGGTTCGGTCCTCCGCCACCCCCATGGCTAGCATCCCAGCGTGCCCGCCTCCACCTGCATCGTCGCCGTCGACGCCGGCACCACCGGCATCAGGTCGCTCGTCGTCGACCAGCATGGCGCGGTGGTCGACCTCGCCTACCGGGAGCTGACCCAGCACTTCCCCCGTCCGGGCTGGGTGGAGCACGATCCCGACGAGATCCGGGCCGGGGTGATGGCCACCCTCGACGAGGTGGCAGGGCGGCTCGACCCGTCCGCCGAGGTGGCGGCCATCGGCATCACCAACCAGCGTGAGACGGTGGTGGCCTGGGACCGCTCGTCGGGCCAGCCCCTCCACCGAGCCATCGTCTGGCAGGACCGGCGCACCGCCGACGCCTGCCTCGCCCTCGAGGAGGCGGGCCTGCTCCCGGTGGTGCGGGACCGCACCGGGCTGGTGCTCGACCCCTATTTCTCCGCCACCAAGATGCACTGGCTGCTCGACCAGGGTGGCGTCGAGGACGGCCCCGACCTGGCCCTCGCCACCGTCGACACCTGGGTGCTGTGGCACCTGACGGGCGGGCCGGCCGGCGGGGTGCTCGCCACCGACGCCACCAACGCGTCGCGCACCTCCCTCTACGACATCCGCCTGCGCCGCTGGTCCGAGGAGCTGTGCGGCGCCTTCGGGGTGCCGATGCGGGCCCTGGCCGACGTGCGCCCCTCGTGCGGAGCGTTCGGCACGGTCGCACCGGGGGTGCTCGCTCCCGGCTCCCCCCTCACCGGCGTGCCCATCAGCGGGATGGCCGGTGACCAGCACGCCGCCCTCGTGGGCCAGGCCTGCTTCGAGCCCGGCATGGCCAAGGTGACCTACGGCACCGGCAGCTTCGTGCTGGTCAACGCCGGCCCCGAGTGCCCACCCCCCGCCCCCGGCCTGGTCACCACCATCGCCTGGGATCTCGGCGACCACGGTGGTGACGCACCCGTCGCCTACGCACGCGAGGGCTCGGTGTTCGTCTCCGGGGCGGCCATCCAGTGGCTCCGTGACGGGTTGGGGCTGATCGGCGAGTCCGCCGAGATGGGGGCGCTCGCTGCCTCGGTCGACAGCAGCGACGGCGTGGTCGTGGTGCCCGCCTTCGCCGGCCTGGGC
>JAKAZC010000349.1 GCA_021826655.1 Actinomycetes bacterium
CTCCTCCACCCAGATCCGTTGGCCGTGGACCTCAACGAAGGCCTGGGCGATGGCGAGGCCGAGGCCGCCGCGACCGCCCGCCTCGCGGCGATTGAACATCTCGAAGATGCTGGTGCGCTCGCCCGGCGGCACGCCGGGTCCACGGTCCGTGACGGCGACCTCGACGCGCTCGCCCCCGCCGCACGCGGCCGAGACCGTCACCGGCGTACCGGAGGGTGCGTAGCGGGTACCGTTGTCGACGAGGTTGGCGAGGACCTGGCAGACCAGGACGTGGTCGACGTCGACGAGCGGGAGGTTGGCCGGGACCAGGCACTCGACCCGCTCGAGGTCCGGCGAGGGCCCCAGGATCGACAGGGCCTCGTCGACCAGCTCGGCGACGGCCGCCGGCCGGCGGCGGAGCTCCAGGGTCCCCGATTGGATCCTGGTCATGTCGAGAACGTTGGCCACCAAGCGGTCCAGGCGATCCGCCTGCACGTCGATCAGCCCGGCGAGCTCCAACGAGTCCTCGGTGCTCAGCGGAGCTTCGGCGTCGAGCAGCGCCGAGGCGGCGACCTTTATCGTTGCCAGCGGCGTCCGCAGGTCGTGTGAGACCGCACCCACGAGAGAGCGTCGCAGGCGGTCCACCTCCTCCAGCAGCTCGGCCCGCACGGCCTGCTCGCGGAGCTGGGCGCGTTCGAGGGCGAGCGCCAGGTGGTTGGAGAACGTGAGGAGCGGCTCGTGGTCCCTGCCGGTGCCGCGGAGCCCGCGCAGCGCGAGCAGGCCGATCGCCTGCTCCGACGCCCGCAACGGGACGGCCTGCACGCCGCCCGGCGCCACCGGCGCGGACTCGAGGCTGACCGGGACCTTGGCGTCGGAGGTGAGCCCGCGGATCTCCGCCTCCGACAAGGGCGCGCCGTCCGAGGCGACGAGACGGAGGCGGCCGTCAACCGGCAGGAAGAGCGCGGCGCCGTCGAGCGCGAACGCGGACCGCACCGATGTGACGATCGTCCGGACGAGATCGGTTGTCGACGAGTCCCGGACGAGGAGCTCCGACAGGTCGAACAGGCGCCGGGCCTCGGTCGCCCGGCGTTGGGCCTCCCCCCGGGCGGCGTTCACCCGTGCCACCACCCTGGCCACGACGACCATGACGACCGCGTACACCACGAGCGCGATCCAGTTCTGGGCCGCCCCCACCGACAGGGTGTAGTAGGGCGGGATGAACACGAAGTCGTACACGAGGAAGCCGGTGACCATGCCCACGATGCCCGCGACGAACCCGCCGCTGGCGACGCCCACCACCACCGGGATCACGAGGACCAGTGCGGTCGTCGCCACGCTCATATGGCCCCGGAACGGGAACATGACCGCGCCGAGGGCGACGGCGAGGGCGACGGCGAGGGCCGAGGCGGCGGCCGGCCGGCGCAACGTGGCGAGCCTGTCGAGAGATCCCTTGGACATGCACCACCATCATCCCTCCCCGACGGCAGCCCCCGGACGGCGCCAGGCGGGCGCCTTCCCGTCGGCACCCTTCGGGCCGCTTCTCCGGGGGCTCAGCCCGCGGGGGCTCGGGGCAGGGCCAGCCGGCTGTCGGGCGCGCCGTACAGGGGATCGGCGATGGCGAGGTAGTCCGGCGGCCGTGCCTCGACGACCGCCCAGGCGAGGGCGATCCGGTCGACGAGCTCGGATGCGTAGGTCCCGGGATCCTCCACCCCGAGCACCGTCCCGGTGGCCCACACCGAGATGCCGAGCCACCGCCGGCACCGCTCGACGTCCTGCAGCTTCTGTTGGTACTCGCGCCGGAGCCTGAACCGCCCCGCTCGGAGGACGTCGTTCTCGGCCAGGTAGCCGTCGTGCTCGTGCAGGGTGATCCCCGGAGCGAGGAGATCGAGGGGGTTCCAGGCGTTCACGACGACCGGCACGCCGAGCCCGTGTGCCGCGTCGACGGCCTGCCCGAGCCGCGCCGGGGAGACGCCGAAGTCCCGTCCCGAACAGTCGAGGAAGATCCCGCCGGCGCCCAGATGGACCCACTGCTCGAACCGCCCCGCGATGTCGGGGCCGGACCAGGCCGGTTGGCCCGGGCCCAGGCCCAGGCTCAGGTACCCGAAGACGAAGCAGCGACCACGCAGCCGCACGATCAATTCCCCGGCCAGGGGATCGCCCGACGGGGTCAGGGTCGCATCCCCGAGGACGACGGCATCGAACGCTTCGAAGTGGCGGGCTGCACGCTCGGTGTCGCCCGCGGACCCGTTGACCATGCTCGGCCACCCGTAGTAGCAGGCCACCGGCCTCGGTGTCCGCTGCAGGAAGCCGGAGCCGCAGGTGGGCCGGTCTCGGACGTTGCTCAACTCGGTGACGAACCTCCACTTCGCGTGGCGAGGCCCGACAGGCGGTACACGTCGCCGCCGCTGTAGCCGAACGGGCCGAGCCGTACCTGCCGGGAGCCGGACTGCACCACGAGCTCCGCCCTGCCCCGGGCGAGCGGGGCAGGCAGCTCGAGCCTGGCGGTGCCGGCGCGCGAGGTGGCCGACGAGATCGCGGCGCCGTCCGGGCCGAGCAGCCTGAGCCGATCCCCCGACGGCGCGCCGCCCACCGTCAGCGCAGTGCCGGCGGTCACCCAGAAGTCGTGGAAGTAGGAGGTGTACGGCACGCGGAGCGACTGCACCTCGAGGTACGCCTGAAAGGGCGGCTGTATGTCGAGATGCAGGCGGTCGGATGCGAAGACCAGGTTCGCGCCGAAGTACACGGCGAGCCGGTGCAGCCCGTCGGTGCGAAGGGTGATCGCGTGACCGGTCGGGGAGGACGCCGACGCCGTCGTGCGCGCCAGCACCTGCAACCGGGCGTCCTTCACGTGGCCGTGCGCGTACCCGATCATCCAGGACGTCGTGCCGCCCGTGGAGTTGCTGGCGACGACCACGTAGTTGATCAGCCCGTTCTGCCGGGTCGTGCCGGTCTGCACGGCGAAGACCGCCTCGCCCTGGGAGCGCCCGCCGGCCACGTTGCCCGGTGGCCGGTCCATGCGGACGTGGTAGACGCCGGCCGAGGGGTACGCCGAATTGGTGACCGCGAACCAGCCTTCGAAGCGGTCCGGATGCGGCTTCACGCCGACC
>JAKAZC010000350.1 GCA_021826655.1 Actinomycetes bacterium
ACCTGGTGGGCCGACGACGTCCGGGAGCTGCATCCCCAGGTCGTGGGGCTGGTCACCGGGTTCTGGGAGGTGGTCGACCGCTGGTACCAGGGACGGTGGCAGCACCTCGGCGACCCGGCGTTCGACGCCTACGAGACCGCCCAGCTCGAACGGGCAGTGGCCATCCTCTCGTCGGGCGGTGCACGGGTGGCGCTGTTCACCGCGCCGTACTTCCACACCGGCGAGCAGCCGGACGGTGAACCGTGGCCCCAGGACGCCGTGGCCCGGGTCGACCGGCTGAACCAGCTCATCACCGAGGTGGCGGCCCGGCACCCCCGGACGGTGACGGTGGTCCCGCTGCACGCCTTCCTCGACCCCGGAGGCCGCTTCGCCTGGACCATCGGGGGGAGGGTGGTGCGGCAGGGGGACGGGGTGCACACCACCCTGGCCGGTGGCGCCTACCTGGCCCCGCTGGTCCTGCCCCGTCTGGCGGCGCTGGGTCCGCACCCCTGAACCCGCCGGCCCGGCGACCGGGGAGTGCGGCTGACCGTTGGATTAGTTACCGAAACTAACTATACTGTCCCCATGGCCTCGACCCTCGGAACCTCGGCTCCCCGGACGGGCAGGTCCGCCGGTCCGGCCGGCGGCCCGGAGACCGTCGATCCCGACGAGGCCGCGCTGGCCTCGAGGCTCCGGCTGGCGGTGACCCGGCTCCACCGGAGCCTGCGCCAGCAGGCCGACGGGGGACTGACCCCGTCCCAGGCCTCCGCGCTCGCCGGCGTGGCCCGGATGGGCTCGCCGACGCTGGGTGCCCTGGCCGCCCGCGAGGCGGTGCAGCCGCCGTCGATGACCCGGATCGTCGGCGCCCTCGAGGACCTCGGGCTCGTCACCCGGGTGGTCGACCCGTCCGACCGGCGGGTGGTCCGCATCACGATCACCGCGTCGGGCGAGGCGGTGCTCGATCACAACCGGTCCCTCAAGAACGCCTTCCTCACCGGTCGTGTCGCATCGCTCGACCCGTCCGACCGGGCCGCGCTCGCCGACCTGACCGCGCTGCTCGAGCGGCTGGTGGACGGGGACGACGCATGACGGCGCTGCGCGGTGCGGTCCACCAGACCTTCAGTTCGCTGCGGATCCGGAACTTCCGGCTGTACTTCGTCGCCCAGCTGATCTCGGTGTCGGGCACCTGGATGCAGTCGGTGGCCCAGGCCTGGCTGGTCCTGCACCTGACCGGTAGCGGGGTCGACCTCGGCATCGTGGTCGGGCTGCAGTTCCTGCCCATGTTGCTCGTCGGGCCCTTCGGCGGGCTGGTGGCCGACCGCGTCAACAAGCGCACGCTGCTCTTCGTCACCCAGACGGCGGGCGGGGTGCTCGCGCTGGTCCTCGGCATCCTGGTCGTCTCGCACACCGTGGTGCTGTGGCAGGTGTACCTGCTGGCCGGCCTGCTGGGCGTCGTCAACCTCTTCGACAACCCCGCCCGCCAGACGTTCATGATGGAGATGGTGGGTCGGGACGACCTGCCCAACGCGGTGAGCCTCAACACGGTGGTCATGAACGCGTCCCGGGTGGTCGGCCCGGCCATCGGCGGCGTGATCATCACCGTGTTCGGCCTCGGTGTCTGCTTCTTCGTGAACGCCGCCTCCTACGTGGCGGTCATCGTCGGACTGGCCATGATGCGCACGGCCGACCTCCACCGGACCGAGCCCGTGGTGCGGGCGAAAGGACAGGTCCGCGACGGGTTCCGCTACGTCTGGCGCACACCCGCACTCCGCAACGTGCTGCTGGCCGTCGCGCTCATCGGGGTCTTCGCCTACAACTTCACCGTCACCCTGGCCCTGCTGGCCAAGGGGACGTTCCACGGCGGGGCCGGCACCTACGCGGTACTCACCTCGTGCATGGGGGCCGGCGCCATCGTGGGTGGCCTGCTGGCCGCCCACCGGGCCAGGCCGACGCCACGGCTGCTGCAGGTCCTGGCCCTTGTCTTCGGCGGGCTGCTTGCGGCGGTGGCCTTCGCCCCGACCCTGCTGGCGGCCGACCTGCTCATCGTGGCCATGGGGGCGGCCTCGATCGGCTTCATCGCCACGGCCAATGCCACGTTGCAGCTCACCGCCGACCCGGCCATGCGCGGGCGGGTGATGGCGCTCTACGCCATGGCGTTCCTCGGGACCACGCCGATCGGCGCGCCGCTGGTCGGGGCCGTCGCCCAGTGGACCAACCCCCGGGTGGCCATGCTGACCGGGGCCGTGGCCACCATCGTGGCCGCCGGTCTGCTGATGTGGCGCCACCAGGCCGGACTGCGCGGAGGAATGACCGACGCCGAGATCCACCTGATCGAGGCCGAGGCGATCGGGGACGCGGACGCCCGGGCAAGCTGAGCCCGGATGCGGTCAGCCGGCCGGTAGCAGGCACCGGTCGTGCTGACCGGTGTGGTGGTCACCCCGGTGGTGTCGACGTCCTGACCGGATCCGAAGGTCACCCCGGGGGAGGTGGCGAGGGTGCTCCCGTTGATCCGCACCGCCGCGCCGCCCACCGTGGCCGTGTTGCCGGTACCGGTGCCGGAGTCGAGTGAGTAGGGCCCGTCACCGGTGAGGGCCATGCCCCCATCCAGTTGGTCCGCGGTGTCGGAGGGGTAGGTGGGAGCACCGGACACCGTCAGCGTGCCCACCACCACCACTGGCGCGCCGCCCGAGGTGGTGGTGGAGTTGCCGCTGAACGTCGAGGAGCAGGTTCGTGCCGCGGACCAACAGCACCTGTGCGGCCCAGTCGCCGGCCAGGGCGTCACACGGGGCGTGGTCGAGGATGTGGACGGCGCACCCGCTCGAGCAGGCAGGCGCCGTCGGTCCCGCCGGCGGCCCAACTACGCAGGTCGGCCCTCGATGCCTTGGGGGGCGTGCACCGGGGGCGTCCCGCACCACCGGCCATGCCGCCGCCGCCAGGCAGTCCTCCACCGTGGTCGGCCGACCGTCGTGTCCCCTCAGCCGGCGGCGGCCGGCTTGGGTTCCTTGGGCAGGCCCAGCACCCGCTCGCCCACGATGTTCCGCTGGATCTCCGCGGTGCCGCCCCAGATGGTCTCGGACCGGGAGAAGAAGAACGAGGCCTGCATGT
>JAKAZC010000351.1 GCA_021826655.1 Actinomycetes bacterium
GGATCGTCGCCGTCGCGCGTGACCACCTCGTGACCGGCGGCGAGCAACGGATCGCAACCACCCGGCGGCAGCTGCCGAGTGACGAGAACCCGGCCCATTCCGCCATCATCGCGCGCCGACCGGCGCCGGGGACCAGCCGGAGGGCCGCCCGGGCCCGTGGTAAATTCGCCGGCATGTCTTCCTCAGCGGACCACGATCACGAAATCAAGATCAAGGGCGGCTCCTTCGAGTTGAGCGACCTCGGCCACCTGTTGCCCGGGATGGCCGAGATCATGCCGCTCGTCGGGGAGCGGATCTGGAAGTGCTATTACGCCGGGAAGGCCAAGAACAAGCCCCTGGCCCGCTTCCAGCTCGCCGAAGCCGTGAACCTCATGGAGAAGGGGACGATCCTGCGCCCCAAGTACACAGAGAACATGGAGAAGTTCCTGGCGGGAAGCGTCGCCGCGGTCAGCAGGTGCATCGACGCCGAGGACTGGGACGGGTTCGAGAAGGAATTCGCGACGATGATCGAGGACGCGAATGCCAATCACGAGTTCTACGACAAGGGCTTCCTCCGCTGGAAGATGCCCGATCAGCCGCCCCCGGACCTCGACCTGACCCCCAACCCCTGACCCTCAGGTCAGGGTGTACTCCGGGCCGGAACCGCCCTCGGGAGGCGTGAGGCGACCGCCCTTGGCGGAGATGGCGCCGCACTGCACGCAGTTGGACGGGGAGACCTGCACGGTGACCAGGCCGTCGCCGTCGTCGGACCCGACGTCGTACACGTGGGCGGGGCACATCCGGGCCCACATTTCGGCCACGTCCCGCGCGACCCGTCGTTCGAGACGGATGTGGTCCGGCTGGTCGTCGCGGGTCTTGTTCCCCGAGGCGAAGACCGACGAGAGCTTGTCGAAGGTCAGCGTGCCGTCGGGAACCGGGTAGCTCCGGGCGCGATCGGTGCGCAGGATCGGCTGCCGCTCGTCGGGCTCGGTCCGGAGCGCGCCGAGGCTGATCCTGCCCTTCGAGATCGTCATGGCGCTGGCCAGGGCACCACCGACGAAGAAGCCGCGCCCGAACACCTGGCGCATGTCGCGAACCTCGTGGAGGTCGCTGACGATGAAGCTCGAGCGCACCGCGTCGTCGTACGACGCGAGGTCGGCCCGGGACCCCTCGCCGTCCTTCACGCCGTCCCTCAGCGCGGCGAAGGCCGTCTCCGCCGCCAGGCGTCCGGACTCGACGGCGTAGTGCACGCCCTTCAGCGTGGGGACGTTCACCATCCCCGCGCCGTCCCCGCACAGGAGCAGTCCCGGCGCGTGGAGGCTGGTGGGCAGCGCGTGGTAGCCGCCGCCGGGGATGGTCTTGGCACCCCATTCGACCCGCTCGCCGCCGGTCAGGAGGGGCCGGATCTTCGGATGGGTCTTCAGCTCCTGCAACAGGTCGTGCACGGAGAGCTCCGCGTCGCGGTAGTCGAGCCCGACCACCATGCCGATGGTGAGCATGTCGGTGCCCATCGGGTAGATGAAGGAACCGCCGAACTCCCGGTACTTGGCCTCGGGCCGCAACGGCCAGCCCATGGTGTGGATGATGCGATCGAGCGGGGCGGCGATCCTCCAGACCTCCTTCACGCCGAGCTCCCACACCTGCGGGTCCTCGGGTCGCAGCCCGAAGTGGTCGAGCGCGACACCCGTGAGGTGCCCCTGGGTCCCCTCGGCGAGCACCGTCACGCCGGCGACGATGTCGTTGCCGGGCTCGAAGTTCCCGAGCTGGTCGCCATTGGGCCCCCTGCCCTTGTCGCCGGTTCGGACACCGACGACGCGCCCGTCGGTGACGAGCAGCGACTGGGCCGCCGTCTCGGTGAGGATGGTCGCGCCGCCCTCCTCGGCCCGCTCCGCCAGCCACCGCCCGAGCTGGGACAGGGAGAAGATGGAATTGCCGTGGTTTCGCATCGGCGGCGGCGGGGGGATCCGCAACGCCGAGCGCCGGGTGAGCAGGTAGACCGACTCGCCGCGCACCGGTCCGTAACCGGGGATGTCCTCGATCTTGTACCGGTCCCCGAAGAGCGACCGCAGCGAGCGCGGGTTGACGATCACCCCCGAAAGCAGGTGCGAGCCCGGCTGCTTGCCCTTTTCGAGCAGGGCGAGCGGCACCTCGCCGAGGGCCTCGGCTGTCTCGGGATCCCCCTGCAGGAGCTGCCCGAATCGGATGGCGCACGCGAGCCCGGCCGGGCCGGCCCCCACGACGAGCAGCCCCACCTCTATCCGCTCGTCGGCGGGGTCGGTGGGCTCGCCGACGAACTCGCCTGCCGAGAACGGCGGCGGGTAGTCGGCTGCGGTGACCATCAGGAACCTCTTCGCATCAGGAGCCCCGGCGCTCCCGGACGAGCTCGGTGAGCTTCGGGACGATCTCGTGCAGGTCTCCGACGACGGCGAGGTCGCTGAACTCGAAGATCGGCGCTCCCGGGTCCTTGTTGATCGAGACGATCACCTTCGAGCTCTGCATGCCCACCTTGTGCTGCACGGCGCCGGAGATGCCCAGGGCCACGTACAGCTTCGGCGAGACCGTCTTGCCGGTCTGCCCGATCTGCGCCGAGTACGGGTACCAGCCGGCGTACACGGCGGCACGGGTGGCGCCGACCACTCCGCCGAGCGCCGTCGCCAGCTCCTCGGCGAGCGCGAAGTTCTCCGGACCGCCGAGCCCGATGCCACCGGCGACGATGATCTCCGCGCCCTCGATCGAGGGTCCGCTGTCGCCCGCGAACCTCTGGTCCACGACCCTGGCGGCGAGCGAGTGCGGCGAGAGCCGGACGGCGACCTCCTCCACCTCGGGGTCGCCGTGGTCCGCCACGGCGGGCTCGAACGACCCGCTCCGGAACAGGGCGACACGCCGCTCGGACCGCCAGCCGACGTCGACGAGCACCGCGTCCTGCAGCGCCGGGCGCTTCCCGACCAGCCGGCCGTCCTGCTCGACGAGGTCGACGAGGTCCCAGTTGAGCCCGGCGCCGAGCCTCGCGGCGAGCCCCGCCGCGAGGTCGGCGGCGAGCACGCTGTTGGAGAGGAGGACCGTGTCGTGCCCGCCGGCGCGGACGACCTCGTCGATCGCG
>JAKAZC010000352.1 GCA_021826655.1 Actinomycetes bacterium
GCGCCCCGGCACGGAATTACCCGCGCCCGCGTCCCACGACCGGCAGAGCCCCGATTATTGCCCAGGGTGGTCGTACCTGTAAAGACCTGACCAGGACCCGGGCCCCCTCGCCCGCGAGGGCGGGCATGGGGGCCGGGCCCTCAGCCCAGCGGGATCGCGACCGTCCGGCCGGTGAGGTCTCCCAGGAGCTCCTCCCGGACGGCGTCGCTCAACGCCGTCCGGGCCTGGTACTCGGGATGGTCGACGATCAGGTCCACCGGACCGGCCCCGAAACTGGCCACCTCGGGGTCGGAGAACGGGAACCGCACGTAGTGGACGGCCGGCGTCACGGACGCTCGCGTGAGCGTCAGGGCATGCTCGCCCTCGGGCACGCTGCGGACCACGGTGGGGCTCCCACCGTGGTCCGCGGGCACCTCGAAGCCGATCGAGCGCTCCACCCCGACCAGGGCCGGCAGCCAGCGCCGCAACTCCTCGGGCGTCGTCAGCTCGATGAACAGCGTCGCCGACAGCTCGCCCGGCGAGGGCAGCAGCCGGTTGTAGACGTCGAGCTCCGCGCTGATCCCCTCGTCGGTGACGATCTTCTCGACCCTGGCCATCTCCTGCACCTGGAACCTGATCGTGTCGAAGCACTCGAAGACGAGCGTGATGATCGGCCCGAGCGAGATGCGACGGCGCTGCTTCAGCGCCATGATCTCGCGCAGGTAGCCGGCGCGGACGCGCTCGTAGGCGCGCAGGTCGAGGACGTCGTCGAGCGTCAGCATGCCGGGGGCCGCCGGCACCCCGTCGTCACGAGACGGACTCGAGGCCCTTCGTGAACCGGCCGGCGTGGGACTTCTCGGCCCGTGCCAGCGTCTCGAGCCACTCGGCGACCTCGTTGAAGCCCTCGTCCCGGGCCGTCTTGGCGAACCCGGGGTACATCTCCGTGTACTCGTACGTCTCGCCCTCGATCGCCGACTTCAGGTTCGCCTCGGTCGGGCCGACGGGAACGCCGGTCACGGGGTCCCCGACCTCCTTCAGGAAGTCGAAGTGGCCGAATGCGTGGCCCGTCTCACCCTCGGCGACCGACCGGAAGAGGGCGGCCACGTCGGGGTAGCCCTCCACATCGGCCTTCTGCGCGAAGTAGAGGTACCGGCGGTTCGCCTGGCTCTCACCGGCAAAGGCCTCCTTCAGGTTGGCCTCGGTCTTGGATCCCTTCAGTGCTGGCATGTGGGGTCTTCCTCTCTTGTCTCGTTTGCTGAACCGTTACGGGGAATTCGGGGATCGCCGTCAGGTGTGCCGCCCGGCCGCGGCATCGCGGGGACCGGAACGGACCGGTGCCGGCGATGTCGGAGAGCTCTCCGCCATCGGGCCGCCGGCCGCCGGCCGGCACTCGTCGCAGAGCCCCCGGAACACCACCTCGGCGGACCGTAGCTCGTAGCCGTGGTCCCCGTCTCGGGGCGAGAGCCCGTCGGGGAGGTCGACCGCCACGTCGCGCACCTTGCCGCAGGCCCGGCAGACCAGGTGGTGGTGGGCGGACCCGACGTTCGGATCGAAGCGGACCGTGCCGGTGCCGAGGTCGAGCGCGGCGACCTCGCCCAGCTCGACCAGCTCGTGCAGGGTCTGGTAGACGGTCTTCAGGGAGATGGTCTCCATCTCGGCGCGGGCCACCTCGTACACGGACTCGGCCGAGGGATGCGAGACGTTGCCGTCGAGCACCCGGAAGACGCACTGGCGCTGCGCCGTCATCTTCCGGCCGCTGGCCCGGAACAGGTCGGTCAGCTCGGCAGGGGCTCGCATGTCCGTGGGAAGATATCACCATCAGTTGTTCTTTGCCAATCGTTGTCGGAATGGGCGCCCGGGCGCCGCGGGGCCGCGAGGTGGCTTGTGGGAGGCTTGCCCGGTGAGCGAAGAGCCGCCGTCCACCACCGCCGGCTCCGCGGGGGAGGCGGCCGCCGCCGCCGGGGCGCGCACGGGCGGCCCCGAGATCTTCGACCGGGCCCACGCGCTCGGGAGGATGGCCGGGGAGCAATTCGACGTGCTGGTCGTCGGCGGCGGGGTCACGGGAGCGGGCGTGGCGCTCGACGCCGCCAGCCGCGGGCTCCGGACCGCCCTCGTGGAGCGCGGCGATTTCGCATCGGGCACGTCGTCGCGATCGTCCAAGCTGGTCCACGGGGGCCTGCGTTACCTGCAGCAGCACGAGATCCGGCTCGTGTACGAGAACCTGGCCGAACGCCAGCGGCTCCTGCGCAACGCCCCCCACCTCGTCTCGCCCCTGCCCTTCCTGATCCCGCTGTTCGGCCGGGACGGGACCGTGGCCAGGGCGGTTGCCCGGTCCTACTCGTCGGCGCTGTGGCTCTACGACCTGACGGGCGGGCTGCGGATCGGCAGCCGGCACCGCCGGCTCCCCCGCGCCGAGGTGCTCGCGCACTTCCCGTTGCTCCGGGCGGACCGCCTGGTCGCCGGGTTCCTCTACTTCGACGCCCGGGCCGACGACGCCCGGCTCACCCTCTCCCTGCTGCGCACCGCGGCGCTCGACCACGGCGCCGCGGTCGCCAACTACACCGCGCTCGACTCCTTCGTCACCGGTCCGTCCGGCCGGGTCGCCGGCGGCGTGGTGCGCCCGGCGGTCATGCCCGGCGCCGGTGCCGGCCCGTCCTTCCCCGTCCGCGCCCGGGTGGTGGTCAACGCCACCGGTGTGTGGGCCGACGACGTCCGGGCACTCGGTGAGGTGACCCATCCGCACTCCCTCCGGCCGGCCAAGGGGGTCCATGTCACGGTGCCCGCCGACCGCCTGCCCTGCGACGTCGCCGCCGTGATCCCCGCCGGTGCGGACCGGCGGTCGATCTTCGTCGTCCCCTGGCCCGAGGGCGGGCTCGTCTACCTCGGCACCACCGACACCGCGTACGCGGGTCCGCTCGACGATCCGAGGTGCACCTCCGAGGACGTCGCCTACCTCCTGCGCGCGGTCAACGACGCGACCACCGCCGCCCTCACCCCCGACGACGTGACCGGTGTCTGGGCCGGTCTCCGCCCGCTGCTTGCCTCGTCGGGGGGGCGCAGGATGACCGAGCGCACG
>JAKAZC010000353.1 GCA_021826655.1 Actinomycetes bacterium
ACCGGCGGCCCCCGCGGCGCCGGGACGGGCGACGTGCGCCACGCCCCGGCGCGCCAGGGGCGGGAGACCGACCGGATTCAGGCCGGGATCTGCTGCTGGTCGGTCCGCGACGTGACCTCGATGCGCCGCGGCTTGGCGTGCTCGGCCACCGGGATCATCAGGGTCAGCACGCCCGCCTCGTACTCGGCCTTCATGTGCTCGCTGTCGAGGTTGTTGCCGAGGAGCACCTGGCGGGTGAACGTCCCGTACGGGCGCTCGGAGATCACCGGCTCGATGCGGTCCGACACCGGCGGCACCGGTCGCTCGGCCTTTATGGTGAGGACGTTGTCCTCCACCGTCAGGTCGAGCGAGTCGACGTTCACACCGGGCAGGTCGAGACGGATGAGGAAGGAGTCGTCCTTCCGGTAGGCGTCCATCGGCATCGTCATCGACCGGGGGTCTCGTTGCCCTCCCCACAGCTGCTGGAAGAGCCGGTCGACGTCCCGGAACGGATCACTACGGACAAGAGCCATGACCATCACCTCCTACGTGCGCTTCTTGTGGCTCTCGCGCCCGCCTTCACGGCGGTGACAAGTCAATTGTTAGCACTCTCCCTCCTCGAGTGCCAGCCCCTTTCTCGTGCGGTCCGGGCCCCGGCGGGCCGCCCCCGGCTACGCCCCGGCGCGCCGAGCGAGCTCGCCCATCAGCTCGACGCCGGTGAGGTCCTCGCGGTCGGGGTGCTGCAGGAACACCCGCTCCACCCCCGCCTCCCCCAACCCCTCGAGCACCGCTGCCATCTCCGCCACGGTGCCGGCGCGGGACCGGTCCCGGGGGCCCCGGAACCGCGCGAGCGCCCGGGTGACGCGTTGCTCGGCGTCGTCGGCGTCCTCCCCCGGCATCAGCAGCGTCATGAGGGACAGGGGGAGGCTCGCGGGGTCCCGGTCCGCGGCACGGCAGGCGTCGTCGAGCTTGGACCGGAGCTGGCGGCATTCGTCGGGATCGAGGAACGCGCAGTTGTACTCCTGCGCGTAGCGCGCGGCCAGAGCCAGAGACCGGGGCCCGCCGCGGCCACCGACGATCAGGGGAGGGTGCGGGGACTGCACGGGGGCCGGCAGCGCCCGCTGGCCGTGCAGGGCGAAGTGCGTGCCGTCGTAGTCGAACTGCTCGGCGCTCCAGCTGTGGAGGAGGACCTCGACGTACTCGGTGAGCCGGTCGAGCCGCACGCCCGTGGCCGGGAAGTCGAAACCGTTCTGGCGGTGCTCCTGCTCGAACCAGCCGGCGCCGACCCCGACCTCTATCCGGCCCCCCGAGGCGTGGTCGGCCGTGACGGCGACCCGGGCCAGCTCGCTCGGATGCCGGAAGGTCGCGGGTGACACCAGCGTTCCGAGGCGGATCCGGCTCGTCAGCGGGGCCAGGGCGGCCAGCGTCGCCCAGGCGTCGAGCGCCGCTCCGGGGGAGCCGTGGAACGACGTGTAGTGGTCCGACCGGAACAGGCCCTCCAGGCCCGCCGACTCGACCGCCCGGGCCAGAGCCACCCATTGGTCCCACGTCACGCCCTCCTGCCCTTCGATCATGAGGCAGACCCGCATAATCAGTCCCTTCCCTCGGGTTCGACGCCTTCCGGGTCGACGCGTACCGGGCCGACATCTTCGGGGTCGACGGCTTCCGGGTCGACGGCTTCCTCGGCACCGGCGCCGAACAGGTGCTGGCAGCCACCCAGGCCGGTCACCACGATGTCGTCCCTCCGGCCGGCCAGCCAGGCCGCTCGGTCCAGCCGGAGGTTGACCATCCGGGCCGGGCGCCCCCGCCGGAGCTCGAGCTGCTCACCATTGGCCGAATAGCCGAGCGACCTCGACACCGCCAGCGAGGCCGCGTTGTCGTCGAACGCCCCGCTGTGGGCGGCCTCGGCACCCAGGCCGTCGAACGCCAGGTGGAGGACGGCGGCGCGCATCTCCTTGCCGAGACCCCTCCCCTGGTGGCGCCGGCCGATCCACGATCCCGTGCCCACCGTCCGGAGGGTCGCGAACTGCTTCGCCGACAGGTCCTGCACCCCCACGGGCTCGCCATCGACGAACACCGCGCCCGTGAACGACCAGTCGTCGGGACGCCACTGCGCCCGTCGCCCCCACCACCACTGCAACGACTCCCTCGCGCGGCGCGGCGCGGGGGCGTCGGTCCACGGGGACGCAAAGGGCATCGTCGCCGGATCGTGCACCCCGTCGTCCACGAGGGCGACGAGCCGGTAGAGATCCTCGTCGGTCGGGAGCCGGATCTCGAGCCGGGGCGTCCGGACCCTCACGTCGAACAGCGGCCAGTAGGGGTTGCCCATGACGGGGGACGCCCGCCCGCTCAGCCGGGATCCGGACGGGGGGCACCCGGCGCGGCGGGACCCTGCGCGGTGGGACGCTGCACGGGACCCTGCACCGCGGGACCCTGCACCGCGGGACCCTGCACGGCGGGACCCTGCGCGGCGGGACCCTGCACGGCGGGCCCGAGTGCCTCCACGATCGCCGAGAAGTCCGGCCACTCGTCGCCCGAGTCGACGACCGTCGTCAGCAGTGCCTCGGCCGCCGCACCGAGACGGGCCCCGACCCGCCCCTCTCGGGCGAGGGCGATCGCCAGGCGCAGGTCCTTGCGGGCCAGCGCCGGGGGGAACCAACCCGGGTGCTCGGAGCTGAGGATCGAATCGAGCCGGGCCCTCGACGAGGTGCTCACCACCGCGCTGTCGGAGAACACCGTGCGCAGCAGCTCGTCGCCCACCCCGTGCTCCCTCGCGGTGGCGACGGCCTCGGCCAGGACGCCCACCCCGACCACCAGCTGCAGGTTGGACAGGATCTTGATCACCGAGGCGCTGCCGACCGGGCCGCAGTGCACCTGGCCGGCGCTCAGGTCCGACCACAGCGGCTGCAGCCGCTCCGTCGTCGCGGCCGGGCCGCCGATGAGGAGGCGCCCCTCCCCCCGTGCGACCGCCGCGGGACCTCCCATGACCGGAGTGTCGAGGACCGCGTCCGGCGGCCCGGCGTCGGCGAGGCGGCGAACGGTCCCCGGCGACACGGTGCTGACGTT
>JAKAZC010000354.1 GCA_021826655.1 Actinomycetes bacterium
GCGAGGACGAGCCCCTCTTCGTCTCGATCGGCTACGCGGCCTGCCACTGGTGCCATGTCATGGCCCATGAGAGCTTCGAGGACGCCGAGACGGCGGCGGACCTGGCACGCTCCTTCGTGTCGGTCAAGGTGGACCGTGAAGAGCGCCCAGACCTCGATGCGGTCTACATGGCTGCGGTGCAGGCCATGACCGGAGGCGGCGGCTGGCCGATGTCGGTGTTCTGCACCCCCGACGGCAGGCCGTTCCTGGCCGGCACGTACTTCCCCCCCGCAGACCGGCACGGCCTGCCGTCGTTCCGGCGGGTCCTGGAGTCGGTGGCGTCCGCGTGGCACGACCGGCGTGACGAGGTCGAGTCCCAGGCCGACGCCGTGGCCGCCGCCGTAGCCCGTGACGCCTTGGCGATCGACCGGCTCGGCGCCGCCCCCGATGCGCCCACCGAGGTGGCATGGCCGTCCGCGCTGGCATCGCTCGTCGCGACACTGGAGCGGCGGTTCGACGAGACGTGGGGCGGGTTCGGCCCGGCGCCGAAGTTCCCCCGCCCAACGCTGGTGGAGCTGTGCCTGCGCCACCACGCCCGGAGCGCCCGGTGGGGCGCCCCCCGCTCACCAGGAGCTTCCGGAGCTGCCCTTCGAGCCGGAGCTGGCGTTCGAGCCACCGCTGGCGTTCTTTGCCGCGGCGAGCGCGGCCTTCACGGGCGCGCCCCCGACGCTCAGGAGGTACCACGTACCGCCGAAGTTCCTGATCCCCTCGCCCTTCACCTGGCCTGCGCCGGTGTCGCCGGCGAAAAGGTAGAGCGGGTGGCCGTGGTAGGTCACCTGAAGGGACTTCCCTCGCTTCACCGCGCGCAGCACCTTCGCCGAGACTCCGCTTCCCGCTCTCGGATTGCCCTTGGTGAGGAGCGGCGGCCAGACACCGGCGCACCCCGCCCCGCACCGGAACGGCTTCCCGTTGCCCGTGGTGGCGAAGTACAGGGTCCTCCCCGACCCGTCGACGAGGATCTGCCCGTACTTCTTGGATTTGACGACCTTGACCAGGGAGCCCTGGGAGGCGTTGCGGCCCTTTTGATGCTTGTGCGTGGACGCGCCTGCGACGGCGGGGGCGCCCGCCGCGGCAGCGAGCGTGAGCGAGCACGTCACGACACCGACGAGGGCCAATGCCCGGCGGTACGAGGGCTGAGCCATTTGCAGCTCCTCTCATTGCTGACGGAATGCACCTCTGGCGGGCGCACCGGGCACGGGCACCTGGTTGCGTGCCGCGTACCCCGCGCGAAGGGTAGCGCCGGTGTCTTGCGCCCGGACGTCGCCCCCGGCGCCTGGCGCGGGCCGCGCGCACCGGCGGGCGAACGGCGGCTAGGACTGGGGAAATGCGGGGCCCGCTGGTGCCAGGATGGTTGCTCCGACCAGGAACGGCGGTCTCGCGCGAACGCACATCAGGGTCCCGTGCGCGATGGTCGACGTGGCTCAGGATCACGGGGGCTCTTCTCCTGGCGGCCACCGGGGCCATACATCTGGGACTCGACCTTGCCGGCGGCTACGGCAGCATCCCAACGATCGGGCTCCTGTTCCTGGTGCAGGCGGCCACCGCCTTCGTGGTTTCTGCCGTGCTGGTAGCGACGCCCCGGCCCATCGCCTCCCTGTCCGGGGCACTGTTCGCGCTCGGCACCCTCGGCGGCTACCTCTTGAGCCTGAGCGTCGGGCTCTTCGGATTTCACGAGGTTGTCACCGGGGCGGGGATCGCCTCGGGGCTGATGGAGATCTGCGACTTCTTGCTGCTCAGCTTCGTGGCCACCTCCACCGAGGTGCCGGTGGCGCTGCGCCGCCTCGCTTCCGCGCGCACCGTCCGGGTGCTCGCAGCAGCCGTGGCGCTCGTTGCGTCGAGCGTCTTGGCCGTCGAGCTCTCGCAACCTTCCCTGAGGGGAGGCGCGGCCGGCACGGACACCGTCACGGCCGTCCGCCTCCCCCGCTACGGGACGGTGCTCGCCAACGGCCGCGGCGACACGCTTTACGTGCTGAGCACGGGGAGGGGGTCACAAGGAGCCTGTAGCGGTGGGTGCCTGTCCATCTGGCCTCCGTTGCTCGTCGCGCCGACGGTCCGGCACATCCGTGCCGGGCCGGGAGTCTTCGGCAGGCTCGGGCTCATCGGCGTGCGTGGACAGAGCCAGGCCACGGACAACGGCTACCGCCTGTACACGTACGCCGGCGATTCCGGGCCCCGTCAGGGCCACGGCGAGGGGATCGTGTCCTTCGGCGGCACGTGGTACCTCGTCCGTCCCAGGGCGACGCGTGCCCTGACTACGGCCCTGACGGCCCCGTAAGGTCCGGCGAAGGCCCGCAGGACGCCTTCACGCCTCCAGCGCCAGCACGTACAACCCGCCTCCGTTGCGGTCGACGGCGTAGATGATCCCGTCGGCGTCCACGAAGAGATCGTTGATCTGGATGACGCCGGACGTGGAGTTGGGCGGCGTCTCCGGGACGTAGTGCCCCACCTCTACCGGCTGGTACGGATTGCGGACGTCGTACGCGCGGACGCCCGCATTGAAGAAGGTGCCGATCACGATGTCCTGGGACTGCCATGACCACTCGAACGGCTCGTTCTCGTGGAGGTTGTGCGCGCCGAACCGGCCGCCACGCCGGGAGTGCTCCTCCACCGAGGGCATCGGAGCGCTCCCCACGATCATCAAAGACTCCTCGTCGGACATGTCGGCGAGCCACAGCAGCTTGGGATAGTCGGCGCCGTTCGGACGTACGCACTCGTCGGTGACGGCGAGAAGGTCGTGCTCGAACAGGGGAAGCACCGTGTGGGTCATTCCCGGCGTCGGCGGGTGGTAGTCCAGGCGCGTCACCAGGGACGGCCGCGACTTGTCGGCGATGTCCAGGATGACGATGCCCCCGTCGACGTACCCCACATAGGCGCGGTCCGGCCGCTCCGGGTAGACGTTGATGTTGTGGGGGCGGAACCCGGCATCGAACTTGGTGTGCCGCACCGGAGGTGGTGAACCGTCGTCCATCTGGGTGCCGGGAAGCCACCATCGCCCGGCT
>JAKAZC010000355.1 GCA_021826655.1 Actinomycetes bacterium
GTGCGTTGACCTGGCCGTGGAGGTGGTGGACCTGGAGTCCGAACACCAGGGCCAGGACGGCGGCCGCCGCCGCCACCAGGCCGGCACCGATCGTTGCCCGGTTCCGGTTCCGGTGGTGGTCGGTCGCCCCGATCGGGACGACCGGGGCGCCACGACCGTACCCGGTGGTGCTACCGGTACGTGCGGCGCGGGTGTCGCCGGGCGGGTCGAGCCGGGCCGCGAGTCGGACCCAGGAACGGTCGGACGCCCCACCCAGCCGCTCGGCGATGCCGCCCCACAGTTCAGCGGGCGCCGTTCCACCCGAATTGGCGAGGAGTCCCGCCACCTCGTGGTGCTGCGCCACCTCGACGGAGCAGCGCACGCACTCGGTCAGGTGCGCTTCGACCCCGGCCGCGGCCTCGACGTCGAGCGCGTCGAGCGCGTAGGCGCCGAGGAGTTCCTCGATCTCGCTGTGGCTCATCGGCGGTGGCGTCGTCACAGTCCCGCCCCCGCCGGCTCGATGCCCCGGTCCATCAGGTTCATTCGGAGCCGTCCCAGCCCCGAGCGGATCCGACTCTTCACGGTGCCCTCGGGCTCGTCGAGCATCGACGCCACCTCCTTGTACGTGTGGCCCCCGAAATAGGCGAGTTCGATGGGTTGGCGCAGTTCGTCGGGCAGCGCCACCAGTGCGTCCTTGACCTGCTCGGCGACGGCCATGTCCCAGACCTCCCGGTCGATGTCGTAGGGAGCGGTCGCCGTCTCACGGGTGGTCCGTTCCTCACGACGGCGCCGTGACTCCTCGGCCCGGACCACGTCGACCGATTTGCCATGGGTACGCGCCAGGAGGAAGGAGCGCAGGGTGCCCCGCTGGGCGTCGAACTTCTCGGGGGTGCGCCACAGGTCGAGGAACACCTCCTGGGTGACCTCCTCGGCCGGTGCATCGGAACGGAGGATGCGTCTGGCGAGCGCGTGGACCGCCCCTCCGTGGCGCCGGTAGATCTCGGCCAGCGCGGATTCGCTCCAACGACCTACGGCCACCACCAGATTGGCATCGCTCGCCTGTTCCACGTCCATCAGCACGGAGCCTATTCGGAGCCGCATCCGAGCCCGGATGGGTCCGGTCGACGATCCTCGGCCGGGGTACGGCGCGGGACCCGCCCTGGACGCCGCTCGGGTGCCGGCACCGGGCGTGCGGAATACCTGACCATTCTGGTAAAGTATCGCCGTGTTCACATTCCCCAACCCCGTCGACGACTATGCGGCGCGCACGGTCGCCACCGGTGTCGTCCTCCTGTGCGCCGCGGCGCTCGCCCTGCGCCAGCCGTGGGTCCTGGTTCCCCTCGCCTACGGATTCTGGGCCCGCGTCCTGTCCGGTCCGCGCTTCAGTCCCCTTGGCCGGCTCGCCACGCAGGTCGTGGCCCCACGGCTCCCCTGGGGCCCGAAGCTCGTCCCCGGACCGCCCAAGCGCTTCGCCCAGGCCATCGGTGTGGTGTTCTCCACCTCGGCACTGGTGCTGTCGTTCGGGTTCGGACTCCACTTTGCCGCCTGGGTGGTCGTCGCCGCGCTGGCCTGCGCCGCCTTCCTCGAGGCCGCGTTCGGGCTGTGCCTCGGTTGCCGGGCGTTCGCCCTCCTGATGCGGGTCGGAGCGATACCCGAGTCCGTGTGCCTCGAGTGCGCCGACCTCTCCCGACGCCACCCCGAACTGGCGGGCACCCCGTCCCGCTGAGCGGCATCCGTCGGCCCGCGGTCGCGGGCGGCGTGACCGACGCGGCCGGTCCCGCCGCGTCCCCCGTCAGGGACGGTGCTCCACGTCGGCTCGTGGGCTCCTGACCCGATGCCGCTCGTGCGCCCCGCCGGCCCGACCGAGTTCGCACGCCTGCGGCGCGTCGAGGTCGAGTCCGACCGACTCCTCGGGGAGTTCGGCATCGGTCCGTTCGGGAACGATTCGTCCGAGGACCACCTGCCCCTGGCCGAGGCGGTGTTCGTCGTCGGCCAGCCGGCCGTGGGATTCGTCTCCCTCGGTCTCGTCGACGACGCGGCCCACGTCGCCCAGGTGTCGGTGCTGCCCGAGCACGGCCGCCGGGGGATCGGACGGGCGCTGCTCGAGGCCGCCATCGGGTGGGCCGCGTCCTCGGGCCGGCACGGGCTCACCCTCACCACCTACCGCGACATCCCGTTCAACGCGCCGTTCTACCGGACCCTCGGCTTCGAGGAGGTCGTCGACCCGGGCCCCGGACTGGCGGCGATCCGGGAGCACGAGCGGGCGGTCGGGCTCGACGCCTTCGGGGTGCGTGTCGCCATGCGCCGGATCCTCCCACCGGTCCCCGATACGCGCTAACGCGGTGCCCCCGGCACGGCTCCGGCCAGATCGGCCTGGAGCCGGCGCAGGTCGGCCATCCGCTCCTCGACCCACAGCAGCCTGAGCACGGCGATGACTCCCTCACGTCGCCCCTCCCGGCGCACGGCGGTCCAGGCCACGGCCAGCTCGGCAGCGAGCCGGTCGTCCACGGGAGGGGTGGCCGGTACCTCCGCCGCCCGGGCGCCCAGCGACGTCGCGAACCGGTCGAACCACGACTCGACCGCCGCGCACTCCGACGAGACCGTGGCCCGGGCCTCGACGACCTCGGGCAGAGACGGCGGCGCCCCCGGCACGGCGAGATCCGGGAGCCCGTCGAGGGTGACGGCCGTCAGGCGGATCCGGGCGCTCCCGGTCACCAGTCGGGTGATGACCGGGAGGGGCACCCGCTTCGCCCCACGCTCCGCGAGGTACTGGCGGTAGGCGTCGTCGAGCCGGCGCGAGGCGGCCATGGCCGCGCTGCGCTCGGAGGTCCACCGGCTCTCCCCGGTCGCAGCCGTCCCGTCGTCACTCACGCCCACGCCCACGCCGTTCACGCTGGCCGCGAGCCACGAGGCGGCGGTGGCGTAGGCGTGGCCCAGGGCCCGTGCGAGCTCGGCGGTGGCGCCCCTCGGCCAGAAGAGCGTCCCGACGACCACGCTCACGATCGCCCCGATGAGGACGTCCTCGATGCGGACCAGGCCGATCGTCGACCCGACG
>JAKAZC010000356.1 GCA_021826655.1 Actinomycetes bacterium
ACCAGCAGCACGACGTCGGCCTCTTCCAGGGCCGCCCGTGCAGCGGTGGTGCCCATACCCCCCACCGTCCCCACGGCCAGCGGATGGCGTTCGCCGATGATGCCCTTGGCCGACATGGTGGTGGCCACGGCGGCCTGCAACCGCTCGGCCAGCGCCAGCAGCTCCGCGCCGGCCCCGGCGTGCAGGGTGCCCCCGCCCGCCAGGACGAACGGCCGGCGGGCACCGGCCAGCGCGGCGGCGGCGATGTCCACGTCGGTCGGGTCCGGCGCGCTGCGGACCGACGGGAAGCGACCGAAGCGGCCGCCGTCGCCCGGCACGTGCGCCGGCGCCGGCCCGTCCAGGACGTCCTGGGGCACGACGATGGCCACGGGCCCGGGACGGCCGCCCGTGGCCTCACGGAAGGCGCGGCGCACCAGGGCGGGCATGGAGGCGGCGTCGGGCACCGACGCGCACCATTTGGTGACGGGCGCCAGCAGCGCCAGCTGGTCGAGCGCCTGGGAGGCGGCGCCGCGGTCGCGGTGCGGGGCATTCGACCGGGGAAGGTCGCTGACCACGGCCACCACGGGGACGGACGCCCCGAGCGACTCCCCGAGCCCGGACGGCAGCTTTGCGGCTCCCGGCCCCACGGTGGCGTCGCACACGCCTACCCGGCCGGTGACCCGGGCGTAGCCGTCTGCGGCGTAGGCACCCGTGCGCTCGTCCCGGACGAGCACATGGTGCATGGCTGGCGCTCGTTCGGCGAGCGCGTCGTACATGGCGAGCGTCTGCCCCCCCGGAGAGCCGAAGACGTGCGTGACCCCGTGCTCGGCCAGAAGCTCGACGAGGAGCATGCCGCCGTGCCGGGAGGACGCCGCCTGGGCCGCCCCGGCGCGCTGGGGCGCAACCGATTGCGACACGGGGCCACAGTGCCGTCTCTGCGCGCAGCTGTCAAGCACGGCGGGGCGGGCATCCGGTCCCCGTGCGCAGGGAGGCGGCCGGGGCTACCCTTCGCACAACCGATTGCACGCCGACCGTGAAAGTGAGCGCCGTGCCCGACGAAGCCATCCGCACCGCCGTCGCCAACTGGGGACCCCGCTTCACGGCCCAGGGGGTGGACCCCAACGACTTCGCTCGCGTGACCGCTCCCCTCGAGCATTGGGAGGACTGGCTCGACGCGTGGGTCGCCAACGCGTCCGAGCACGCCGCCCTGGCCCGGGCGGCCGAAGCTGCAGGTCACCGCGTCACCGCGGGGGAGTCCTGGGTGCGTGCCGCGCTCAGCTACCACTTCGCCAAGTTCGTCTGGATGCTCGACATGGAGCGCCACCGGGACGCGGCCGACCACGCGGTGGCCGCATACAACGCCGGCCTGCGGCTCCTGGACCCGACCTTCGAGCGGGTGGAGATCCCCTTTGAGGGGACCACCATGGTCGGCAACCTGCGGCGCCCGGCGGGCGTCGATCGCCCCCCGCTCGTCGTGCTGATCCCCGGGCTCGACTCCACCAAGGAAGAGTTCTTCCACGTGGAGGAGGTGTACCTGCGCCGGGGCATGGCGACCTTCTCCATGGACGGCCCGGGGCAGGGCGAGACGGGGTACTCGACGTCCATCCGGCCGGACTACGACGTGGCCGTCGGCGCGGTGCTGGACGTCCTGTGCGCCCGGGACGACGTTGACGGCTCGCGGGTGGGCGCCCTGGGCGTGAGCTTGGGCGGGTACTACGGCGTGCGGGCCGCGGCGTTCGAGCCGCGTCTCGCAGCCGTGGTGGTGGCAGGCGGCCCCTACGACTACGGGGAGATCGTCCCCCAGCGGCCGCCCAACTCCAGGGCGGCGTTCATGCACCACAGCGGAGCCACCACCGAGGAGGAGACGTTCGCCAACGCCCGCCGCATCTCGCTGGTGGGGGTGGCGGACAAGGTCCGCCAGCCGTTGCTGGTGGTGTTCGGCAAGCTGGACCGTCTCGTGCCCTGGGAGCAGGCGGCGCAGGTGGCTGAGGACGCACCCAACTCCACCCTGTGGATGTTCGACGAGGGCAACCACGTCTGCATGAACATGATCTACCGCTGGCGCCCCCAATCCGCCGACTGGCTGGCGGGACACCTGGGCGCAGCCGCGACAGGCTGAACCGAACGTCCTTGCAGTAAAGCTGCAGCCGGCGGTCAGGCTGCAGCCGGCGGTCAGGCCACGCCGGGCAGGTCGACTACGGGCAGCATCACCCATGAAGGCGCCCGGCCGCCCGTGTGCACGGTCATGCCGATGCCGCGGAGGGATCGGCGGTCGGCCTCGTCGTCATGGCGGAAAGGCCCCGAGCCCGAGAACGGCCCGGTTGACCCGGGCCGCGAGAAGTCCGAGCCCCCCACAGTCAGGGCCAGACGGGCCCGAGCGGGCAGGTGCACGCAGGTCGGCCAGAGCTCCACGTCCACCTCGTAAACGGTGCCCGGTCGGACGTCACTCACCCGCTGGTGGGTGTACCAGGGCCGATGGGGGAGCGAGCGGGCCAGGTCGAGCTCACGCTGCGACAGCCGCAGCCAACCCTGGGAGAGGGGCGCCCGGGGATCGTTCGCACCCCGGAACGTCACCTCCTCCCCGTCGGCCAGGAAGGCCCGCAGGGTGCAGAAGACGTCGGCGTCCTGTCCGGAGGTGGCGACGGCGATCCGGGCGACAGCTGGTCCGACCAGGGTGCACGGCCGCTCGAGGGGCGCCGATACGAAGGTGGCGCCGCTGCCACCGGCCGGGAACCCGACGTCGCCGGCCTCCTCGGGGGGTCCTGCGGCCGGCCCGCACAGCCGGTCCGCGCCCCCCAGGAACCACCGCTCCCACCGGGTCCCCGGCAGCGGCCAGTCGGCGGCGCCGGCCCGGCGTTCCGCTGCCCCCGGGTCGCCGGCCCGGCGGACCACGAAGGAGACACGGTCGCGGGCCTCCCAGCCGTTCTCCCGGCCGAGCAGGAACCGGTCGAAGAAGGCGCGCTGCAGGGCGCGCCCACCGGGGAGGTAGAACTCCTCCTCGTGGCGCCCGGTGTGGACGTCGAGCCACCGGTGCTCGGACGACACCCCGCAG
>JAKAZC010000357.1 GCA_021826655.1 Actinomycetes bacterium
CACAGTCCGCATCACAGCGTCGCCTCCGTGCCGAGCACCAGTGTGGACATGCACGACAGCACCATCCCCGAACCGTGGGCGACCGCGATCTCCGCCCCCTGCACCTGGCGGGGGCCGGCCTCGCCGCGCAGCTGGCGCACCGCCTCCACGATCAGGAACATCCCGTACATGCCCGGGTGGGTGTAGGACAGGCCGCCGCCGTTGGTGTTCATCGGCAGCGATCCGCCCGGCCCGGTCCGGCCGCCCTCCACGAACGGGCCGCCCTCGCCCTTGGCGCAGAACCCCAGGTCCTCCAGGTGCAGCAGGGCGGTGATGGTGAACGAGTCGTAGCCCATCAGCACGTCCACGTCGGAGGGCTTCACACCGGCCATGGCGAACGCGTTGGGGCCGGACACCGCCCCCGGGGTGACGGTCAGGTCCGGCATCTGGCTGATCATCATGTGGTCGTGGCAGGTGGCGGCACCGAGCACGTACACCGGAGGTCGGCGCAGGTCCCTCGCCCGCTCGGCACTGGTCATGACGAATGCGCCGGCCCCGTCGGTCACCAGGCAGCAGTCGAGGAGGTGCAGCGGCGAGCACTGCATCGGTGAGGCAAGGACGTCTTCGACGGTGATCGGGTCCTGGTAGCGGGCCCGGGGGTTGAGGGAGGCCCACCGGCGGGTGCTCACCGCGATCTCGGCCAGCTGCTCGGGGGTGGTCCCGTACTGGGCCATGTGGCGGTTCGCGGCCATGGCGTAGGGACCCATCGGCAGGCGCAGCCCGTAGGGCCACTCCCATTCCATCGCCGGGTTCTCGTCCGCAGTCCCGACCGGCCGCCCGGCGCGGGGACGCCCGCGCCGGCGGTCGCTGCGGGGGGTGGAGGCGTAGACGCCCACCACCACATCACACAGGCCGGCGGCGATGGCGGCGGCGGCGTGCTCGACGTGGACCTCGTAGCTCGACCCCCCGGTCATCGTCGTATCGGTGAAACGGGGGTGCACGCCGAGGTACTCGGCGAACGCCATGGAGCTCTGGGCGTGGCAGACCCCGTCCACGTCGGAGAGGGAAAGGCCGGCGTCGTCGAGAGCCCGGCGGACCATGTCGGCCTCGAGGGCCCGGCCGTGACGGTCGAGCTCGCCCGTCGGCGACGCTTCGTCCACCACTCCGACCAGCGCGGCCCCAGCTCGTAACGTTCCCAAGCTACCCCCCCAGAGTAGTTCGATGTCTTAAGCAAAAAAGCTAACACGAAGTTGCGGGCCAGAAGCGCCCGTTCGCAGTTCAGCCCACCGGTGGTCCTTCGATCGCGGGGGACGGGCTCCCGGCGTGGCGGACAGAGGATCGTCGGACCCGCAAGGTGGGTTCGAACTCACGCACCAGGGGCGGGCCGGCGAAGCCTTGGAGGCGGGCCACCAGGCGATCCACCGCAGCCTGGGCGATGGCGCCGGTGGGCTGGTGCACGGTAGTGAGCGGCGGCCCCGACAGCTCGGCGAAGACCATGTCGTCGAAACCGGTGACCCCGACGTCGCCGGGTACCTGGTAGCCGAGCGAGTGCAGTTCCCGGATCACCCCGAGGGCAACCAGGTCCGAACCGCAGACGATGCCGTCGGGCATGCGACCTTCGCCGTGCAGTCGCTGCACGGCCCGACTCCCCGACTGCCACGTGAACTTGTCCAGGATCGGCTCCACCGGGGCGACGCGGGGATGTCGACGCATCCCGGCCCGGAAAGCCTGCAGCCGGCTGCGCCCGGTCGAGGAGGTGGGTGCCCCCGAGACGAAGCCGATGCTCGAGCACCCTTCCTCGACCAGGTGGTCCACGACCATCCGGATGCCCTGCGCGTTGTCGACACCGACGTAGTCGGCCTGCAGACCGCTCACCCGCCGCTCGATCTGCACGACCGGGATCGACCGCTGAGCCCGCTCCAGCGCTGCCGCACTGGCCAGACGGTCCGCGGGGATGACCAGGAGCCCGTCGGCCTGGCGCTCGATCAGCAACTGGATCCGGCGACCCTCCTCGGTGGGATCGTTGTGGGTCTGGGCGACGAACAGCTCGTAACCGGCCCTGCCCAAGCAGCACTCCATCGACTCGACCAACTCGGTGTAGTACGGGTTGCGGATCCACGGTAAGGCGATGGCCATGCTGCCCGTCGCCTGCACCCGCAGGGCCCGGGCCAAGCGGTTCGGTCGGTAGCCGAGCCGCTCGCTCGCCGAGATCACGGCCGCGGCGGCCGCCGGCGAGACCGGGCCGGCGCCGCTCAGCGCTCGCGAAGCCGTCGACACCGAGACGCCCGCGGTGGCGGCGACATCGCGCAGCCGGACCGGTCGCCCGGCGTCGCCGACGGTGCTGCCCACGTCTTGATCCTGGCGCACCATGGCCCGAAGCACAACGAGAATTGTGCCCTGTCCGGACCCGGGGCCGGCCCCCGACAGAAGGCTTCTGGCAGAGGCTTGACTGCAAGTCGCGAAAGTGGTGCAATCGGTTCCACGGCCGAGCCGAGCTGGCATGCGGGGGTGTGCACAGCAGTACCCGGCGGCCGTTAGGGGGGAACATGACCGTCGGAGTCGCCGTCACCGACAGCGCAGCCCGCTACACGAGGAGTTGGTGGTCGGTGTCCATCCACCGCAGCCTCGACGCCTACCCGGACACGGGACCCCGGATGCGTTACCTGTCGGTCGTGGTCCTGGCCACCATCGTCACCTACTTCCAGGCGTACGCCGGCAGCGGCGTTTCACCGCTGATCCTGACCCACTACGGGATGTCCTTCTCCTACTTCCTCTACGCCCAGGTGATATTCGGGGCCCTGGGCGCCGGGTTCGCCCTCATAGCGGCGCGAGCCGACCGGGTGGGCCGGGCCAACATCGTCGTGGTGGGCCTCGGCTGCATCGCCGTCCTCCAGCTCGTAATCACGACGATGCCCAACAAGCTGAGCTTCGTCGCCGTCGCCGGGCTGCAGGGTGCGGTCGAAGGTGCGGTACTGGTCTGCACACCTGCACTGGTCCGGGACTTCACACCACAGCTCAAGCGGGCCTCGGCCATGGGCTTCTGGACGCTC
>JAKAZC010000358.1 GCA_021826655.1 Actinomycetes bacterium
TCGACGTTGCAAATTTGGCGCCGAGGATCTGGCAGCTCTCGTGCTCCTCGGCCTCGGACTGCGCGGCCATCGGGCTCAACGGGATCTCGACGACGAGTGACGGCGGGGCGACGTGGACCACGCCGATCTCCACCACGAAGTTCGCCGGCGTCCCCCTCGGCGTGAGCTGTCCCCAGAACGGCACGTGCGTCGTCGTCGGTATGTCGACGGTCGCGGGCGGGGCGGCTGCGTCGGAGATCGGCGGCTCGTGGACCACGGGGCAGGCGCCTGCGGCTGCAACCATGATGAACAGCGTGTCGTGCCCCGACGTGACTGCCTGCTTCGCCACCGGTGCCGATGCGAGCGGTGCGACGGCCGTCTTCGCGACGCGCCTGCCGCTGCCGGGGCCGGTCACGGCCATCGGGGCGGCGGGGAGCGCCCCGACCGGCTACTGGCTGGCCGATGCCCAGGGGTGTGTGTCCGCGCATGGCGGGGTCACGGTCCTCGGTTCGATGTGCGGTAAACCGTTGAATGCGCCCATCACCCACCTCGTCCCCACACCTGACGGCAAGGGCTACTGGCTGGTAGCTGCCGATGGTGGCGTGTTCTGCTTCGGTGACGCGTCGTTCCACGGCTCGATGGGGGGCAAGCCCCTGAACGCCCCTGTCGTCGCGCTGGCTGCGACCGCCGACGGCAATGGCTACTGGCTCGTGGCCTCCGACGGCGGTGTCTTCGCCTTCGGTGACGCCCGCTACAAGGGATCGATGGGTGGAAAGCCGTTGAACGAGCCGGTGGTCGGCATCGCCGGTGATCCGGCGACGGGCGGCTACTGGCTGGTCGCCTCCGACGGCGGGATCTTCGCCTTCGGCGCACCGTTCCGGGGTTCCACGGGGGCGCTCCACCTCAACCAACCGGTGGTCGGGATGGCGGTCGATCCGGCCACCGGCGGCTACTGGCTGGTCGCCTCCGACGGCGGCATCTTCGCCTTCGGCGCGCCGTTCCGGGGCTCCACCGGGGCGCTCCACCTCAACCAACCGGTGGATGGGATGGCGGCCGATCCGGCTACCGGCGGCTACTGGCTGGTCGCCGCCGACGGGGGCGTCTTCGCCTTCGGCGCGCCGTTCGACGGCGCCGGCTGACGCACAGCGGCGCGCCTTGGCCGTGCGCGTCCCCGGGTGATCGGGCGGACATGCATCCGACCGGGCACGTGCCGCCACCGGAGCCGGCCGCGGCCGATCCGGAGGACACGAGGCCCGGAGACCTCGGCACGCCGCCCACCGCCTGGGCACCGGCACGGGGGTAACCGCCCAACTACTGTTGCTCCGTGCCACCGGCTGGCTCGAGGCCCACGTGGGAGTACCGATTCACCCGGGCGCTGTGCCATGGTGCGCTCCAGGTACCGCTGGCTGTCGTCACGGTGGGGGAGCTGGTCCGGGGCTGGCGGCCGACCAGCGACGATGCCAACATCGCCCTGCGGGCGTCGATGGTGTTCTCGTCGCACTCGCCGCTGGTCGGGCAGTTCACGCAGGCCACCCAGCTCGACCATCACACCACCTACGACCTGGGTCCGCTGCTCTACTGGGTGCTCGCCGTGCCGGTGCGCATCGATGCCCAGCAGGGGGCGTTGTGGGGATCGGCCCTCCTTCTTTCGCTGGCGCTGGTGTTGATCGTCGAGGCGGCGTGGGCGGTCGGCCGGCGGCCGGCCGTGATCGCCGCCACCAGCCTGGTGGCGATGGTGCTCATCGCCGAACCGCGCATGGTGGCCGACCCCGTGTGGAACCCGTACGTCGCGACCATCTGGACGATGGTGACAGCTGCATGCGCCTGGGCCGTGATGAACGGCAGGGCCCGCTGGCTGCCGACGCTCGCGTTCGCCTCGTCGCTGGCCGCCCAGGCCCACCTGGCCGCTGTCATCCCGTGTGCTGCCCTCGTGGTGCTGGCGGTCGTCATGGGGATGGGGCCACCGGTCGTTGCCGGCGCCCGCCGGCAGGCCGGACGTGGGTGGGGAGCCTTCGTTCGCTGGCGGATCGCTTCGGGCGGGCCGGACGGCGCCGGCCGGCGAGCGGACCTGGAGGCCGTGCGACCGGTCACGGCGATCCCGCCGCCGCACGCAGGCCCGGGCGACGACCTCGCCGGATCGCCGACCCTGGGCACGTGGGCGAGGCCGGTGGCGGTATCGGGTGCGGTAGCCCTCATCTGCTGGATCGCACCGCTGTTCCAGGAGGCGACGACCACGCCAGGCAACATCACCCTCCTCCTGAGGGGCGTGGGTGGCGGTGCGTCGTTCGGGCTCGTGCATGGCATCGAAGCCATCGGGAGCACCATCGTCCCCTGGCCCGTGTGGTTCGACGGTCACCAGGCGACGTCCTTCTTCGGCGCCCTCGCCGCCATCGATCGGCCGGGACTCGCGATGTCGCTGGTGGCGCTCCTCCCCGTCGCCGCCATCGCCGCCCTCCGGCGGTTCTTCGGCCCCGTTCACGCCTCGGCCGCCCTCGTCGTAATGGTGGCGCTGCTCGCCGACGCGGCCACGGTCGCCGCCATCCCCATGTCGGGGTTGCTCAACGTGGTGTACCTGTTCCCCGTCGAATGGCCGGCCGGGATCGCCGCCGTCGTTCTGACGGTGATCGCCGTCGCTCGGCTCGCCGTCCTGGTGGCACCACGAGCGGGGGAATGGATCGATGCCGCCATGCGCCGACGGGACGCGAAGGCCATGTGGGCGCCCGTGCGCCAGCGGTGGGCCCGTGTCGCGGGGGCGGTCGGCCTGGCCGTGTCGGGAGTGGTCGCCATCTCGTCGGCCGGACCGCTGGTGACGCGTGCGTGGCCGGCGCCCCCGACCCTCGGAGGGTGGCAGGCGGTGTCCAGCGTGTCGTCCATCTCCGGGTACCTCGAACAGGTCCTTCCGGACAAGCCCGTCCTGATCCGCACCCAGGGGAACGGGACCATCGCCGACTACGAGGTCATCTTCGGGGTGGCCTGGCAGCTGCACGTCGACGGTCGCCCCGTGCACCTCGTCCCCCAGCAGGCGGCGTATGCGTCCGCGACGCT